>CALHBQ010000001.1 GCA_937930815.1 uncultured Saprospiraceae bacterium
GAACGTAAGCCTCAAAGCATTGATGTTTTTTCGACAGAGTTGCGTTCTACTATTAGTCAAAGGCCAACTTATTAGAAAAAAAACAATATTAGTGGCCAGGCGTGTTCAACCGCCTAAGACGTAGGGTATAGACGATTTTAGGTTAATTTTTTCAATTTTTCAACAACTGTTTAACATAAACTAATTTATGACCAAAAAATGTATCGTCCTGAAATGAGTTGACATCAAAATCGCAAAACAATGATAGTCAACAAATTAAAGAATGGGATAAAAAAACTGAAATGAGTTTGTAATAATTGTCAGTTTGATCGCTAAATGAGCCTGATTTTCAGAGCTATTTGAGCCATGATAGTTAGCCAATGACCAAGCATTTCCGAGCAGCGAGTACTAAATCAGCATCAATCTTTTGCAGGTTATTTATTTTTTGAAGCCGTTGGATTTGGGCGAACATTCGATGAATGAGTCTAAAATTGCCGTTGGTAATTCTGGCAATAGTTTTCACTGCCTCTACATCCGAGAATTGATTTTTGTTCAATTCAAGCCCCAAGGCATTCCACTGTTTTTCAAAGATAAACATCATTTCATCCTCGCTCAGTGGACGGAATTGATGAGCAAACCCAACTCTGGAATAAAGCTGTGGATACCTCGAAAGTCGCTTTTCAATTCCAGGCATGCCAACCAAGATTAATCCGAATCTGTATTTATCATACATCCCTCGAAGCTGTTCCAGTGATTGATGAGTAAGGTTGTCTGCTTCATCTACAATTACCAATGGACAGGTTTTATCAACTCCCAAAAGTAGTTCATTCAATTCTGTTTTGCCTTCAGCTTTAGCGACAGTATTCCCAAACTGAAAAATCTTTTGATAAATATCCTGACTGATTCTTTTTGGTGTATTGGTTACCTCCGCAGTATGAAAGACAGCCTTACACTCTTTGACCTCTACTTTTGTTTCATCATCCAGCTTCTCAATAGAATAGGCTTGTTCAATACTTCGCCACTTTGCATAATAATTGGCGGCAAAGGTTTTACCTACTCCGGGCTTACCATAGCAAAGTCCGATGTAACGGAAAGATTCACAAGTATCAGCAAACTCTTCAAAGCGTTTGTACTCTTTGGTCTGGATAAATGAGGGATTTAAAATGGTAGGATCAATCATTGCGATAAAGTTTTATTTTGGTAGTTGGAGCATTCTTCTGGGGGAGTCGTTTGGGACTTTTCTCTTTCGATTTTGTCTTGGAAGGGCGCAGCAATTCTTTCGAACTTTGGATAATTCCTCTCAATTCTTTTCGTCTGCGCTGTCTGGTCTTTTTGATTTCTTTTAAACTAATAACCTGATTGGCAATATCCTGACAGACTGCTACACAAATGAATTCTCCATTGAAGTACACCCTGATTTCAGCTAAGTCGCAGGGGTTATACCGAATCACGACTTGCTCACCCACATAGGCGGCCAATATGAGGCTCATATATCTTAGCTGCTTAAAATAAATCCCGTCTCGATGTACTTTTCTCATTTTTGGAACCGTCATTAAAAGTAAATCCAGTTCCTTTTGTGACTCTGGCATTTGTGGTAAAAAGCCTTGACCAAGCCATCTACTCAATGGCTCCTCTGCTGTTGTTCTGTTTTTGGTATGATGATATTCTTCAACAATAAAGGCTTCCAATAAAATCTGAAACTCGGCCAACGTCAGACTCCCTTTCGCTTTTCCAGAAGGAGCGAAGCCTGCGTGTCGCTCTAAAAGAGACTGAAGCATGGTTAGAAAAACTCGCTCTACTTTTCCTTTGCCTTGCGGCCTTCCAGGTATGGAATTAATAGTTCTGATTTTCAAAGTGGCACATACTTTTTCAATATGTTCCGATAGAAAATCGCTTCCGTTATCTGAATATAATGATTCAGGAATTCCACAAACTTGCCAGTTGGGATTACTTTTTCTCCAAATCGCCTGACGAAGAGCCAACGCAGTATTGACCGCCGAAGGATGATCAAAGCTCAAAAAATAGCCACTAATTGCTCTGCTGTAATCATCTTGAACAATGGTTAACCAAGGCTTTTGAGATTCTTCTTTTTCATTTAATAAAAATATATCAAGTGGTGTATGGTCTATTTGCCAAATTTGATTTGAATACTCAGATTCTCTTCTATAGATGATTTCATATTTATCTCGATACGCAACAGCACCTTCATGAGCCAAAGTAATTAGGGCGGGGTCAAGGCGACTCACAATGTTATAAACTACTCCATAACACGGAGAAGTAACCCCTCTTTGTTTTGCTTCCTGCACAACTTTGTAATGAATTGTCGTTACAGATAGTTTGGGCTTTTGAAGTGTTAATGCGTTAATAAGTTTTTGAGAAGTCTCATCGACAGCTTTTCGAATATTGAAATCAGCACGCTGTTTGCGCTCCAGTCCGGAGAACCCATGAGTTCGATAGTTTTTCATCCATCGTTTTAAAGTGCTGATAGATATACCACTCACAGAGGCAATCTGTAGCAAAGGAATATCTGCTTCCAGATGAGGTTTAAGAATACGATACTTTTCCAGAGCTGTCATAAAGTGTAAATAAAACCTTCGGTTTCTTGCCTACCCAGATAGAGTAAAACTACAGGAAAGAAACCACCAAAAAATAGTTAAGAAACTTGTCTATTAATTAAAGTAAAAATACTTATACTTGACACGAATTTATTAACCAATACAATGCCAGTATGAAAATAGGATATGCACGCGTCTCATCATTTGACCAGAATTTAGATTTACAAAAAGATGCTTTGGAAAAAGCAGGGTGTGAGAGAATCATTATTGATAAAGCCTCTGGCAAAAACACTCAACGCCCTGGGTTACAAACGATAAAAGATATTCTTAGAAAAGGTGATGTGCTTATCGTCTGGAGATTGGATCGTTTAGGTCGCTCATTAAAAGATTTAATAGAATGGGTCAATTATTTAGAAACTAATGGAGCAGCTATCAAAAGTCTGGAAGAATCCATTGATACTACAACAGCTACAGGTAAATTAGTCTTTCATCTTTTTGGTGCATTGGCAGAATTTGAACGCCAACTAATTCGTGAACGTACTCAAGCAGGTTTAGCCGCAGCAAGGGCAAGAGGAAGATTAGGAGGAAGACCTAAATCGCTTAGTGAGGAAAAAAGAAAGTTGGCCATTAAACTCTACGACGAGAAAAAAATATCAGTCAAAGAAATTTGTGAAATGATGAGTATCTCGAAACCAACTTTATATAGTTACATCAATGCAAAAAAAGTAAAGGATGAAAATAGGCTATCTGCGAAGGCTGATTAGAGAAACGCCTGAACAAAGCGAAGCACAAGTTCAACGACTTAAAGATGCAGGTTGTGAAAAGGTAATCGTAATGGGAAACGATATATCACCACAAGAAAATTTCCCGCTTGACCAAGTTAAGGACTTTTTTAATTCAGGGGATAGCTTGGTTACCATCCGCCTTAGCAGACTTTGTTTAGGTCTTAAACAATTAACCGAATTTTGTGATTGGTTAGAAAAACAAAACATTACTTTAGTAACCTTGGACGAAGGTATTTCCACAAAAGAAAATTCGACTCCAAATTTCTACGATATTCTTAAAGCCATCATCTCCTTCAAAAGTGAAGTTCAAAGAGAGAAAACATTATTCGGTTTATCAAGAGCCAGAGCACGAGGAAGGAAAGGTGGTCGTCCAAAAGGAATTTCTCAAAAAGCGTTACAAAAGGCTACTCTTGCGGCCAGACTATACAATGAAAGTGAATTATCTATTCAAGAAATTTGTACGCAACTTGGCATCTCAAAACCAACCTTGTACCGATATCTCAAACTCAAAGGAATAAAAATCTGGAAAAATTGAAAGGCTCATTTAACTCTGAAAATCAGGCTCATTTAGCGATCAAACTGACACTAAAATGGCGATTTTCGAAAATCTGAAAAACTCCCCTCCCCTTTCTCAAAAAAACGGCCGTTAAATATGCCTTAGACTGACAGAAAGGATAATGTTAGAGTACAGAGTTTAAGAACCTTAAACTCCGTACCCAAATCTTTGATTAATAACCATCACTTTTTATAAACCGTTTTCCAATAGGCTTTTTCCCTTCTGCAAATATCCAGATTGAATAAATGCCGTTCGGAAATCCATTGAGGTCAATTTTATAACGATTATTATTTGTTTTGAATTCGCTCTCTGAAAGAATATTGCCTAATTGGTTCATTAACAAAATTCTTATCTTCTTATTTTCAAAATCTGAAAGAGATATATTTATTTCGTTTGATGCTGGATTAGGAAATAATCCAAAATCTTCAATATCATCAATATGAACTCTTTTGATTGTTGAATAATAGACCTCTGAATGGCTAATCAACTTTAATCTATAAAAGCTAAATCCAATTAAAGGGTTACTATCTTCTATTTGAAAAAACTTAGGACCATTTGAATTATCATCAACTATCATAACTTTAAAGGTCTCAAAATTTACCCCATCTTTTGATTTTTCAATTTTATAGGCATCTCCATTTTCGACTTCTAAATCTGTCCAAAGCAAATTAACAACCCTGTTTTTATTTGCTACCTCAAATCCTAACATACGATTAGAATTTGTTCCTCCAATAACAAATGGTTCTGTTTGACAAGTTGCATAGGCAGCATCAAATGACTGTACAAAATATACTCCTGGTTCAGTAGAAAATTGTTCTGGATTACTACAGTATTCGTTACAAATAAGCTCTGGGGAACCAAGATATGCTCCATTTTTTGGATTAATTTTTTGCAAATAGACACTTCGAAGCTTTCCATTCAAAGCGGTATTCTTAACAGAAATAATACCTGAATTATCATATCGAATTTCAAAGTTGTTACATGAAATCACGTTCCCAAGCGAACTTGGGGTTCCACTACAACTGCATCCATCATTTTGAATAACATCATCTGATGTATTTGGATTTCCATCATCACATTCAGTTCCTGGTGTTTTAGGGTAATTTCTGTCAAAATCATTACAATCATCTGAAGAACAGATCCCATCTCCATCTTGGTCTATACAACCTGAACTACCTCCCACCTGAATAGGTGTATCAAAAGCCAAATCGCAAGCAAGTGACCAATCAGGATTAAAGACCTTTACTAAATATTGTCCCTCTGATAATCCTGAAATAGTTTGCTTGTCACCACAATTACCCCTACAGATAGTGGTAGGAGCATAAGCACCATTTGTAATATCAATAATCTGCATCATTTGGTAGTTGACCCCCTCTTGGCCTGTAATGGTGACTTGGTTGTTGCCGGAAGTTATTGTTATATCTCCACAAGGAACTGTCGAACCATTACCATTATTTGAACAAGCAAAGGATTCTGGATCGGCACAAAAAGTTATTCGAGAAGCATTTACTGGATTTGAACTAATGTCAAAAGTTGTGAAATTGTTCTGACATAGATTTGAAAATTCAATTGGCAAACAACTTATTTGATTACTTGCAAGCCTTAAACTTGTCAAAGTATTTAAATTCCCAATACTTGGTGGTATTGTCTCTATTTGATTGGCAGGAGCATTAAATCTCCTTAAACTTGATAAATTTCCAATGTTCTCCGGTAGTTTTGTAAGATTGTTATTTCTTATTTCTAAATTATCAAGATTAACTAAATTGCCAAAAGATTCTGGAAGTTCCGTTAATCCAGCAGCCGTAAAATCTACCGTAACTAAATTAATCAAATTACCAATGCTTTCAGGAAGATTGGTTAACGGAGCATTATTAAATATAGTGTTGTCACGAATAATAATTCCTTCGAGTCTTGTTAAACTTCCAATTGATTCTGGAATATAAGTAATAACACCTTCGCCAGGAACATCAAAAGTCCTAAAAAATAAAGCCGTAGCATAACCATCTGTGCAAATAAATTGAAAATTAGAAGGCATACTCAATTCACAAACATCACAAACTTCTCCCGATTTCAATCTATCCCACTCTGCTCCCCATCGTCTTGGTATATCAGGATTACTCTCTCCCAGCTCTATTGCAAAATCATACTCTGCCTGCTTATAGGGATCATTTAAAACACAATTTAGATTACCTCCTTCATCAACCTGAATAGGTGTGTCAAAAGCCAAATCGCAAGCAAGTGACCAATCAGGATTAAAGACCTTTATTAAATATTGTCCTTCTGATAATCCTGAAACTGTTTGTTTGTTTCCACAATTGCCTCTACAAATGGTGGTAGGAGCATAAGCACCATCAGTAATATTAATAATCTGCATCATTTGATAGTTAACTCCTGCTCGGCCTGTAATGGTGACTTGGTTGTTGCCGGAAGTTATTGTTATATCTCCGCAAGGAACTGTCGAACCATTACCATTATTTGAGCAAGTGAAGTTTTCTGGGTTTGTACAATACTCAGATAAACCTACATTTAAAGGATTAAACTGTAAAGTGAAAGTCCTGAAATTATTAAAACACAGTTTTGAAAACTCTATTGGAAGACAAGAAATCTCATTGCTTGAGAGAGTTAGACTAATTAAATTTGTTAGGCTACCAATGCTTTTGGGTAAGGTTGATAAATTATTATTACCTAAATTTAAGACCGTCAAATTAATAAGATTACCAATATTTTCAGGGAGACTATTTAATCTATTGGAACCCACATCCAAACTCTCCAATTTAATTAAATTGGAGATGCTTTCTGGCAATTCATCAACTCCCGAACCTCCCAGACTTAGCTGATTTAAATGATTCAAACTTCCTATATTCTCAGGTATCTGCAAAGTAGAGCTTCCTGTAAAAGTTTTAGCATCCATTATGGTAATTGCCTCTAAGCGACTTAAATTACCAATACTTGCAGGTATTATATTTATCACCCCTGTCTCAGGTTGATCAAATGTTCTAAAAAAAAGAGTGGCGATATATCCGTCGCGACAAGCTAATTGAAAATAAAATGGAAGATTCAGCTCACAAACATCACAAACTTCTCCCGATTTTAACCTATCCCACTCTGTACCCCACCGTCGTGGTATATCAGGGTTAAGCTCTCCTAATTCAATTGCAAAATCATATTCCGCTTGCTTGTAGGGGTCACTTAAAACACATTGAGCGTTGGAGGATATTTGTAAAATAAAAAAAAAGAAAATTGGAAGAATAATTCTTTTCTCTTTTAGAGTAGAGAATAAAATTTTCATAAGTTCAAGTTTTTGATTTATAGAAAAACTGAAGTATTACTTTCAGTTTGAGCAAAGTTGAGGAGAAAATCATTACAAATATAAAGTAAAAAAAGCATTGTCGAAACTTAATAACAAAAGAATGACTGAGTATGGAAAATGTTAATACATAAATTTATGTATTCCAATACTTTCACTAAAATAAATTGTTACAACATGATTTTAATGAACTTTTAAACTAAGTCACATTTTGCAGAAAAGAATGAGAAACTTGAACTATAAAAAGCATAACATTGTGTTGAAAATTAACATTATTGAAAATTAATACTGCAATTTCCTCCTCAATTCCAAAGCTAAAACAGGCTAGCCTCTTCAAAATTCAATAGTGTAAACTTAAGTCCGTCCCCTCGCTATTACTCACTCTTTAAACTTTTTCAGTATGAAGAACTATTTAGTTATTCTAATTCTTTTTACTTTCCTATTTTTGAATAAATCCCATTCTCAGAATTGCACTGGAATCACTCCAACTTTTGATCCTTTAGCAAATGCAGATATACTCGCAAAGTCCCCAAAACCCATCGGTGAATTACTAGGAATAAATGCAGGATTTGAGGTTGAACGCTTCAATTCAAACTTCAGCAGCCCTGTAACACTTAATGACTTAAACGATGTTTGCAGCTTTGTTCGTTTTTTTTATCAACAAGACAAGGATTATCAAATACCCAATCCTTCTACCCCAGATGTTCCCACAAAGTTTACTCCACTGAACTTTAACTTTTCTTCAATAAGCGATTCTGACCTTAATCTGGTGAATTCGGCTAGATACTTTAATAACAACTTTAGCAGAATCCAGCAAATTAAGAATGCTGGGCTGAAAGTGGCAGCCGCAATAGAAATATCTACAAGAGGATTTCCTGATAAATGGTGGACCAGTAGTGAATTAGGCTCAACACCACAAGTTATTCAGGCAAATGGCGAAGATTGGGCTACTGCGTTTTTAAAGGTGTATGATCCTAAATTATCAAACGGAGGTTTTCCTACCACTCCTCCTATAGTAGATATTTTAGAGTTAGGAAATGAACCTTGGGGAGCACCAGGCAAAGAAGCTTATAGAAATTACCTTTTAGGAATTTTAGAAGCTTTCAAAACGTACTATGGTAATAGTGTTAGTAATTTTCGAATTGAGTTGGCAGGGGCAGCTTTTCAGGCACATGAACATACAGGTACACTTTATGGTCAGGAACCTTATCCCAATTGTGCTCCAATTTACCTAAATGATTGGGTTGGGGATATGATTGGCCATCAGGATCTTACAGAACTTAGATCTTATTTAACACAAGGAATTGGTGTCCACAATTATAATTTCGACGAATATTGGGATTTAAATGTTTTTAAAATAACAAAACACCCAGAGCTCGCCAATGGAGGTTTTAGTATGTACAAAAACATGTCTAAATGGGTAAGTATGAATATGCCCAATGCTAACACGAAAAAATTAAATGCCACGGAATTTGGTTGGAATTCCGATACGGAGCCGAGCCGAGCATTCCAATGTTCTGGAGCTAACGCTGCTGGAGATTGTTTAGAAGGTCAGGCAAACTAAGTAGTTTGACAAAATCATCTTATAAACTTTAAGTTCTTTGAAAATTTGATAGAAAATTCCTTTCCGAAATTTTGAAAGAAATTCAAGATTGCGTCATGTAGAATTTGTGGGGATTCAAAATGTTTAGGTTGAAGCCATTCGTATTTTATTTTTCGCCATAAAATTTCAATAGGATTGAGGTGTGGACTATAGGTCGGCAAATAAAAGATAAAAATACCTTGAGCCTCCCAACCTTCAATCTGCTCTTTAATTTTATTTGAAGTATGCCAAGGTGCATTGTCCAAAACGATGACCGTTAATTTGTCAATCGTTTTTGAAAAGTCGTTTATCATATCAATAATAAAATCCGAATTGATGCTTCCTTTTGTGGGATAAACAGATAATTGTTGACCAAAATTCATTAACCCGAATACATTTAAGACTCGTTTAGAGTCTGAAGGTATTTCTCCTTGTCTTCCTTTGGGCAGCCAACCGTAGGGTACATTGGGTAGCATTGAAAAATTAGTCTCATCACCAAAACGAAGGTCTATTGCTCCTTGAGAATAAAGACCTATCAATAAAATCAGTTGAACACATTTCAGTTGGTATTCAAATTCGTCGGGTTTACCTGCGGTAACTCGTCGGAAGCGTTTCCACTTATAGTCCTTTTTTTTAAAATCCGCTGTAAGGTTCTTTTTGAAATCGTTTTGCCAAAATGTTTTTCAATTTCAACCAAAACAGGTTTTAAATTTTGAGCATTGTCTTCAACCCATTTTTCAAACAATTTGGAATCTGCTTCATTGTCTATCCGAACTATTTGAGGGCGACCGGGTCCTTTCGCCGTATGCAACCCTTCTATCCCTTGTTCTTCGTAGCGAGTGTACCATTTTCCTAAACTTATTTGGGAAATAGAATGGATTTTACAAATTTCTTTCATTGAAAATCCTTGGTCGCTCAATAGAATGTAATGGCAACGAGTTCGAAATGTATTCTTCTTGCCACTTTTATAGCCAATTTCTAACTTTGAACGCTCTCTTTCTGTCAGATTTATATATCGCTTTTTACCTTTCATAAGGCAAAGTTAAAAGTTTATAAGATATTTTTGTCAAAGTACTTACAATATAGTAACCAATTTTAATTCTAATGGTTGTGATTGGAATTATTTAACTAGCTCTTGTAAAAACACAGGAAAAACAGGTATTGGTAGAACAGCTCAGGCAGCCTATACTGTACGCTCAATATTGATGTTAGCTCGATGGGGAGCCAATCAAATTGTTGCTTATAATTTAATGGATGATTGGACGAATAGAGGATACTATTCAAATGGACTAATTGATGGGACAAGACCAAGTGATAAGCCCGAATATGATATGATTGGTACGGAATCTAATCCATATGAAGAAAAAGAATCTTGGTACGCAGTTAAACGCCTCAAAGATAAATTAGGTGATAAATATTTTTTAAAACATTATGGTACAGAAAACGACGGAGGGGTTTATTGTTACCTATTTGGTGATGATAATGGAAATAACACTGGAAAACCTACTCACATGGTAGTTTGGAGAGCTGTAGATGTAAATACTCTTCCTGGAGTAAATAAAAATTTTTCCAACGATCCTTCAAATATTACTACAGCTGAAAATGCTTCGGTTCCTCTTGCTCTAAGTAGTTTGAACTTACCTTCAGGAGTTACTATCAATACAAGTGGTTCTGCTACTTATATAGATGGTAGAGTAACCGAATTAAATGTTCCTGTTACTCAAATTTTTTCAGGAGGCAATATTACCGCAACACCCTTTCCTATAGTTATTCCCCTTAATTCTAGCTCATCATGTTCTATTAATTATTTTAATGGGCAAGTTACTGGATGTGGAAGTAGTCCTACAGTTGATTGCCCTGCTCTCAATGCCAATATTGGTGATATGTGTGACGATGGAAACCCAAGCACTTCTAATGATGCAGTTCAAAATGATTGTTCTTGTATGGGAACTATGGGGATGACTGGAGGGATGACAATTAACTTTCTAAACTGTAGTTTAGGCTTTTCGGCTTCACACACGAGTAATAGTGTTACAGTTCAAGGAAGTACTACTTTTAAAAAGATACAATTGCAAGAAGTCAATCCTGTTACAAATGCTTATCTAAATTCAGTT
>CALHBQ010000002.1 GCA_937930815.1 uncultured Saprospiraceae bacterium
CACAGGAGCGACTTACTCTCAACGGCTTTGGCAGCGATTCAAGAAGACTCCATCTGCATGGTGGAGTTTTAGGATTTTATGCTTTCTGGCGTTTATTGGCGTGTTTGGTGATTTCATTGCAAATGAAAAACCACTCTACTGCAAAATTGATGGAACACATTATTTTCCTGTACTAAATGAATTGGCAGCCAAAACTGGTTTTTCAAAAAGTAGCCTCTTATTGGATGAAAAAACAGAATGGAGAGACTTTGAATATGAATCCTCAATTTTTCCACTCATCCCCTACTCCACGACAACTCAAGACAAACGTAATCGACAATTTGTTGGGCCATTTGACAATCAGAGCGTAAAATCAATGCGTTGGAGACACTGGTTTGGTACAGATAATTTTGGAAGAGATGTGGCTGCTGGTATGGTTTCAGGCACTCAAACAGCACTTTTAGTTGGTTTCTTGTCCATGCTCATCGCGAGCATTTTAGGAATTTTCTTTGGTTCGATTTCGGGATTCTTTGGTGATTTTGGTTATAAAATTTCGAGAGGTAGTTTGCTTTTCTTTTTATTGGCTTTGCCGATCGCGATATTCTACACTTTTATTAGTCGCAAATATCAATGGCAAATCGCAATTGAGGAAGGTGCGCTTATGAGTATGATTTTTAAGAGCATTTTCATTTTTATCCTACCATTTATCATCGCTTATCTTTTGAAATTCCTTATTAATAAAATCAACTTTTTCCAAAAGGAAATAAAATTACCTGTAGATTCATTGGTCATGCGATTGATTGAAGTGATTCGTTCGATACCAGGACTCTTGTTGCTGATTGCTATTATTTCGGTGATAAAAAAGTCGTCTATTTTCAACGTCATTATTATTATCGGATTGATACGATGGACGGGCATCGCTACTTTTCTTCGTTCGGAACTATTGAGAATCAGGGAGTTAGAATATATTCAAGCGGCTAAGGTTTTAGGATTTAGCAATTGGCGTATTATTCTAAAACATGCTTTACCCAATGCCATTACCCCTGTTTTGATAACCATTACTTTCGGGATTGCCTCCGCTGTTTTGCTGGAAGCATTTCTTTCCTTTTTGGGAATTGGAATTCCTATAGAAAAAGTAACTTGGGGAAGTATGCTCAATGTAGCTCGTCAAAATTACTCCGCTTGGTGGATGGCTGTTTTTCCGGGGTTGGCCATTTTTATTACTATAACGACTTTAAACTTGGTGGGCGATGGTATTGAAAAGGCAATGAGTGAGAGTGGGTGATCTTTCATTCCTTAATTTGCAAATCAAGGAATGAATTGCTCCTTAGGAGCAATATCTTTGTAGCCACAAAGCTGTGATAATAATTTTTCCGCTCCGTAGGTGCGGTATCTACATTAAGGATTTTAAGATGTCGCACCTACGGAGCGAATAAAAACCATCACATTTATATACTACAAAGATACCGTTCCAACGGAACGACTTTACGGCAAATTAATATACGCATCCCATTTTCACGATGAGAAATACATCACTTTTATGAATGCCAAAAGAAAATTAGTGTTTTAATTATGAGCCTCATCAATTTTCAAGCAAAATATGCCCCAAACACTCAAACAAAAATATCCTCTTTCCGTAATATGAGTGGAATTTTAGCATAGCTTACCAAAAGTTTATTTATTTTTGCGGCGCTTTAGAAGAATCGCAAGGTTTTCAAACTAAAATATTGATTTTCTTTCAAACATAATTTATTGAAAATCAGATTCATTTAAATATAAATTTTTAATAAAATAACGTTCCTAAAAAAGGATATAACATGGCAAAAAGAAAAAACACCAGAAGAGAAGATGAAGATGTATTGGTAGAAGATGCGGTTATACAAGAAACCAAAACCGGTGACTTTATTGAAGATAATCAGCAATACATCATCTACGCTTTATTGGCGATTGGTCTTTTGATTGCTGGATATTTCATTTACAAATACATGATTCAAGGCCCTAAACAACAGGAAGCTATTGAACAAATGTACATGGCTCAAGATAAATTTGACCGTGACTCATTTGCTTCTGCATTAAACAATCCTGGAGCTGGGTTCCCTGGTTTTTTAGAAATCATTGATAGCTACAGTGGTACGAAAGCTGCAAACACTGCTAAATATTATGCTGGTGTTTCTTACTTAAACTTGGGTCAATTCCCAGCTGCTATTGAATATTTGGATGAGTTTAGCGCTTCTGGCGAAATCTTACCAATCATGAAATATGGTGCGATGGGTGATGCTTACGCTGAACAAGGCGATTTGGACAATGCCATGACTTATTACAAAAAAGCAGTTAGTGCTGGTGATAATGAGATTCTGACAACTTACTACTTGAAAAAAGTCGGTTTGTTGAGCGAGAAAAATGGCGACAAAGCTGCTGCTCACGCTGCTTATTTAAGGATAAGAAACGAATACCCAGGCTCTCCTGAAACTGGAGAAATCGACAAGTACATTTTCCGTACGAAATAAGATTTTAGTTCTTTCGAGAATAGAGAAGGGAATTTGCTGAAAAGCAGATTCCCTTTTTTTGTATCTGTTGTACCCTGAGCGAAGCCGAAGGGTACATGAGTAGAAAACTAATCTTTGCTTTTGTACCCTTCCGCTTCGATCAGGGTACGTCCTCGACTGCCGATTGTAAATTGCTTATTGCCACGAATGAATTCGTAGGCTACCGACTGAATCACCCTTTCCCATTAAAATCATCCAACAACTGCTTCTCCTTTTTGGTGAGACTATCAATTCCTTTTTTATTGATTTTATCTAAAATGTCATCTATAGTTTTCACGTTTGAGGGACGAGGTTTCGTCATTTGTACAATTTTGCCAGCAGAGTCACCCCAATAGTTTTCAATCATCAAAATAGCAGGATCACGGATGATAAGCAGGATAAAAATTCCGATTGGAATAACTGTCAAAGCAATTATCCAAGTATTGTTAAAGGCTAAATCAGGCGCCAAACCCATTGCCAATAAAATACCAGCGAATGCGCCGCCAAGGTGCGCATCATGTCCAATATTGCCGCCGCCAGTTTTGATACCCCAAATAGAAATCACTATAAAAAGAATTGCCATAAACCAACGAGGAAACTCGACATCTAAACCAACAAACGAAATGCCTTTATCAGGAAAAAGAATAATCGAAGCAAAAACAATTCCACTCACTGCGCCTGATGCTCCGACTGCTCGATAATTCGCATGATTGCGATGCACATAAAGTGACAATAAACTACCGCCAATCAATGAACCGAAATACAACAAAATCATTTTAGGTACTCCCAAAACCAACTCTAAAGTCATCGCAAATGAAAGCAACCCAACCATATTGAACGCAAAATGAATCCAATTTGCATGCAAAAAACCAGAGGAAATCATTCGGTCATATTGCTTACCCAACAAGATGCCGTCGATATCGAAAGCATAGCGTTCTTGGTATTCATTTCGACGCAAACCCTGAAAAGTAACTAAACCTGTCAGAATCAATAGGACGGTTGCGACGGCGCTTTCTTGCATGGTTGTTATGTTTTATTCTAAACTTTGTTTTGGAGGCTTGAATAGTCCGTGTTTAATTGGAACTAAAAATGAGTAAATGATAAAATGCAAAAATGATTAAATAGGACGCTATTGTTTAGAATTTTAAAAACCTAAAGTAGTTGACGCCTATTTAATCATTTCAAATTTATTCATTTTATCATTATTTAAATACATCGCAACTTCAACTAATTATTGCTGGTAATAATGGTTTGTGCTTCCATTTTATACCCGTTGGCGTTGAGCGTATATTTTTTGTAAGGGCCAAAATTAAACTCGCCGTCATTATTTTTAAATCCGCGCGTAACAACAGCAACTCCAGGTTTTTCAGTTTTTACGGCCATGATGATATCGACGTCTTTTACGGTAACACCCTTCACTGCGGCATCAGTATCTTCTGGAATATTAAAATTCGAATAATCGTCTTTCGAAACTTCTTCGCAAGTTTTGATTTCAATTACAAAACCAGGGTCTTTCAAATCCGCTGAAATAATATTGACTTTCTTTAAAGTTACTGTTTTTGTACCAACTGTGTCCACCTTCGTTTCACAAACAAAATCAAATGGCTTATCTGAAAATACTTTCATAGAAGCATGTTCATTGATGTTTGGGTCAGCTACAATTACTGGTGGTCCTTTTGGATCATTTTTACAGGCAATCATTGCGCTTAATAAAGCGAGTATTAAAAAGGTCTTTTTCATGTTTTGATTATTTTTTTTTGCGAAGGTAGGGAAGAAATCGATATTTAGATGGGAATTTTAACGCTTGAATTTGAATCAAACAATAAATCATTTATACTTTTCCGCTCTTTAAATTTGATTGTAAATGCATCAACTTTGCAATCCACACGGGTTATTTTTTATTCTTCAAAAACAATGCATTTATTTCTCTATTTTTAAAAGCCTTTTCATATTTTTCTTCGTGTTTTAGTAGGAGTATTTCCTCATTTTCGCTTGTCATTTCTCCAGAATGTAGAGATTCGATTAATACATCTCTTTCCGCTAATTTCTTCACTAAATAAAACCAAAAAGTATCTTCATTATATTCAAATACCTTTTCCAATAAATCCATTATAACCACTTCCTTCAACTCTTCTCCATATTCTAATTTTTCGAACCAATCTTCTAATGAAAACTTCTCTTTTTGGCTAAATATATATTCCTGTAATTCCTCTAATTTCTTGTTTCTCCCTTCTTCTCCGATTTTATTTGCGTGCAGAACCCATTCACCGTAAAAGATAAGCTTAACCAAAGATTTATATTGTTCATTTGATAGTTCTATTTTTTTCTTCATTTTAATTTAGTTTTGGAAAATTTTCTCTATTAAGAAATCTATATCTCATCTTGCCCACATTCAACTAAAGATATTAGTAGCCACCAGTCACCCACCAACCACCTCATCAAACCTCAAAATCAATTCCTCAATCGAAAAAGCCTCCTCTTCTTCCGATTCTAAAAAGGCATCCACAACGCCCAAACCAGCTACGTGATCAATAAATTTAGCTTCGCCAATCAATTTTTTCATGATGGTTTCGCCCGCTGCAATCTGCGTATCTGAATCGAGGTGATCGACATTTTCAGCTTGAATCGTTACACCAATCAAGTCATCCACCTCTTTTTCCAAAAAACATTTCCAATTAGTTGCATCCACATCGCATAGACGCATCCCATCATCATAAATTTGAAACTTGAAATCTGTTTTCTCAGGTGGCAAGGCAGGAAGAAATTGCCAATTGGAATGTGGCGATGCAGCAACCACTATCTTTTGACTCATTTTAAACAATTCATGATCGCCGTTGGGCGAAATGATGAATTGCAAAACGCCCTGCTTTCCCTCTCGCATTTCCCACTTAAATTGCCCAAAGTCAAGTACTCGATTATTCATCGCTTCGACAAGTAATTCAGTATTGACTTCTTCTTCTGTGAAAAATTTACGGTATTGCTTTTCGATACCAATAAACCATTTCCAAAAGGCTTCTATTTTGTTTAAATCGTTCAAAGTTGTTAGTTGAATGTTTGAATTAAAATACCCTGCAAATATTGAATTTAATTTTGAAAGTTTCCCCACCTTCGCCCTTCAAATAAAATCACCTCTATGCCTAAACACTCCCGTGAATTCTGGTTGATCCTATTAGCCTTCTTTACCATCTATGTTGTTTGGGGTTCTACCTTTTTGGCAAACGCATGGGCAGTTCAAGCAATTCCCCCATTTTTATTGGCAGCGGTACGATTCACGATTGCAGGTTTCATTTTATTAGGAATGGCGCGAATGGTCGAGCCTGTTCGGCCAACCAAAAAACAAATCATCAATTGTGGAATCGCAGGTATTGTGCTTTTCTCTATTGGAAACGGGATGGCGGTTTGGTCGCTTCAATACATCGATAGTGGCGTTTCTGCGCTCATGATTTCACTGCAACCGCTTATCGTTGCCTTAATGATGTGGGGTTGGAAAAAAGAGAAACCTACACTCGGCACTTGGGGAGGTATCACATTAGGAATTTTGGGAACGTCTCTTTTGATTGGCCAACCTGCTTTTATTGGAGACCCGATGGCCATGTGGGGTGTCGCTTCCATCTTAACTGCGCTAATAGGTTGGGGCATCATTTCGATTTGGATTCCAACGGTAGACATGCCCGAATCTATCATGCAAAGAACCTCGTTGCAAATGATAATTGGTGGTGGCGTATTGTTTTTCGTCAGTCCATTACTCGGTGAGTTAGACGGTTTTTCTATAAAAGATATCGATACTCGTGCCTATTGGTCATTGGCATTTTTGATATTTTTTGGTTCTATCTGTGCGATGTCGGCTTTCAATTATTTATTAAAAAAAGTATCTCCGACCAAAGTGGTCACCAACACTTATGTCAATCCGGTGATTGCGATGTTTTTGGGTTGGTGGCTGAACAATGAAGCAATGACTTATCAGTCTGTAATTGCTGCTGCACTTTTGTTGGGAGGAGTTGTATTTATTACACAGGCGAAACGGTTGAGGAGAAAATCGAGTTGACTTTTTTGAGCGACTTGGGCTTAGAGCGACTTGCATTGAGCGATGAAGAGGAACGCGGATGACGCGGATAAACGCGGATTTGCGCGGATTTTTCTCAGAGCGGATTGTTTGGAAACGTTTAATTAAATCAAAATTCGATTTATTGATTTGACTTGTAGCTAATCCTGTAAATCCTCGAATCCTGTGAATCCTGATTCAGACAAAATGCAAATGGCAACCTGACAACAACGCACCTACTCTTTCACAACCTTACTCACCCAAACTCCTTCTTCATTCTCAAGTTTCAAAAAGTAAATTCCTTTTGCAAAAAGAGATAAATCGAGGGTTGAAGCATTATTTCTATTTTCATTTAAAAGGACTTTTCCACTCAAATCCAAAAGCGAGAGTTGATAGTTATTTGATTTAGAAAAATTGATATTGAGCAATCCATCTGTTGGATTTGGATATAGTGTCAAGTCACTTTTATCACCAAAATTTTGTGTCGAACTTATTGGAGAACAAACCCCAAAAAGATTACCATCCATAAAAGATAATCGGTCTCTGATATTGTTTTTGAAATAGGTAATCTCTTGCTCAAAAGAGCCCGTAACGATATTGTTTGGCCAAACATGTTGATCCAAAATCGGCCATCTTTCATAATTCCTATCCACTGCATCTCCCAAAATCTCAACTTGGTCATCAATGAATTGAAAGATGGAATCTTTGTGAAATGACCCTTGGCGCAACTCCTCCCAACGACATTTTAGAATGCGGGTAAACTCATCATCATTGAGCATTTTAATCCACCAATTTGGATTTGAGTTACCACAATGTTCATAGTACATCCAGCCTACTGCATTGGAGACATTGCAATATTCTGAATTACCAAAACTTAGATTAAAATCCCAAACTGGGCCGGCGTGAATCTGTCCTCCATTCGTAATTTTCCTTTTATGAAAATAAGAACTGATACGATAGGCATCTACATTTTTGGAAAGTTCCGCATGTAGAAAGTGCTCTGCAAACGAAGTAAAATCTACGAACTTATGATATGCTTTTACATTAGAATTAAACTGCGGGTTGTTCACCGCCAATTCAAAACTATCGACGTATGATTGCAAATATGCAGCTTGCTCCGGTTGTATATTATTACGATTTGGGGAAACAAATTGAAATTGAATTTTTCTATCTGGATTATTAATAGGGGAATAATTGGACTCCCAATCTGCGTCACCTTTATCAATTTTAAAAACATACCCACCAGTCAATTCTTCCCCGTCTATATCTTCCTTTTTTACATTTGCAATATCCAATCGATTGTTGTCCTGTTTTATTTTTTCCATTAAAACATAAATCCCTCGATAATCGCCATTGACCACCAATTCTACGTAACGAGTACGGCTAGCATACTGCCCCATCTTACGAGCCAAGTGCATTGCTAACACATTGCGCATCAGCGTTTTATCTGAATAAGGACCATTTAAAATCCAATCTTCTTCCGCGGGAAAACCTAAAAAAGAAGTATCAATATCATTGCCATCCAAATCAACTATTTCAAAACCATAACCTACTTTTGGAAAAAAGAACAAAGAACTTTGCCCTCTTAATTCGACCATAATATCTCCGTCATATTCATTGCCTGGATTCGCTGAATTATTTAAAGTTCCATCTTCATTCCAAATGATTTCTAAGCGACCTGGCACTTTTGGTTCATCGACAAGTGGTTCGCTCGATGAGATTTTCATAATTGGCAAATGAGACATAAACGGGCCTGGAGCATAAAACCAAGACGGCGTCGAACGGTAATCTCTCGACTTATCTTTTATGCCTAATGAAAGAAAAAATATGGCACTCATATCTGAACTGGCCAATCCTTCAAAATTATGAATTTGAATTGCCAACACATTGTTACCATTTTTCAAAAATTGTGGCGCATTGCAAATTTCAAATCGCTCTGGCGCACCTCCCGAATACATTTCTGCCTCTCTTAATTCATCGGCCTCGGTGTTGAATTGAGGTGGCATTCCTGACATATTGGAACGCGCAATTTCTACTCCATTCAAATAAGCAACAAAGCCATCATCATAATCGGCATCCAATAAGGCAGCTTCAATATTTAAAACATCTGTAATATTGAACTCATGTCGAATATATAGAGAAACCGTTCGGTCAATTTCAGTAGCATCGTCATCATCTCCATAACCAATTCCACCT
>CALHBQ010000003.1 GCA_937930815.1 uncultured Saprospiraceae bacterium
TATTTCGAATCTCTGTATGAATTTTATAATTGAAACCTTTAGCTTTCAAGGTATCCCAACTAACCGTCTCGCCCACATGGAGCAAAAGGATCTTTCGATTCTTCCAAAGAATCTTATGGATTTCTCCGACAACGGCCTCACGGTCTTCTCGCTCTTGTCGCTTTTTCAAATTGCCAGCATCATGCCTGCACTTTGATGAACAAAATTTTGCGTCTGACCTCTTCGGCACAAAGTCATCGCCACAGTATCGACATTCTTTAAGTGATGCCTCTCTTGAATCATGCATATTTATGCGAATTTACCCAAGTAATTACCCGACTATAAGCGTGTAAACTCAGGTACACCTGACTATACTCGCGTAGCGCGGATATTTTCAATTAAAAACCCTGAAAACACGAAGTGTGCTCAAGGCTTTGCTCTACAAAATTATAGCATAGTCGAGTGAATTACCACGAAAAGTGAATGTTGGCGAGATATGGAAGGTTTCTCAAAGGTTATCCTTCTTGAGAAGGATTTGACGACATGGATATTAAATGGTCAATGAGCATGTTTGCCTGTTTCGGTGGGAAATATTTTAGATCGTCATAATTTTTGAGTGACATACCAATAGCTTTTTCAGGACTCTTAATTTTCTTGATGCGGCGCAACAGAGTTCTCTCGCTCATAAACGCAGCTTTACTAATAGTGGGTCTTGTATAGGCAAAGCCCTCCTCCACTTTTCGGTAGTCTCGAGGATGTCCAAGGCAGGTCGTAAAATCAATCCGATCAACTCTCTTATGATTTTTCCCTACATAAGTTCCTTTGGTTTTTTCATCACCAAATAGCTTTATCCATTTCATCAGAATTTTTATTTCAACTCTATACTCTTCTGCCAATTGGCTTTTAGATACTTTTCCCAAAAGTCCCCAATACCAGGCAAAACAAGCACCTATAGTAGAAGCTATGAAAAGAATCAGTACAACAAGAATTGAATTTTTCTCCTCTTTAGATTTTTTGTTCCAATTTTCTAAAAAGCTCATTTTTTGGAATATTAATTTCTAAAAATTATTTTTTGATTCTTAT
This sequence comes from uncultured Saprospiraceae bacterium, assembly GCA_937930815.1. Classification (GTDB taxonomy): domain Bacteria; phylum Bacteroidota; class Bacteroidia; order Chitinophagales; family Saprospiraceae; genus JAGQWW01. The sequence goes on from CALHBQ010000003.1 coordinate 1,063, forward strand.
TTCAATCACTTCGAACTTTTCATTTAAAGTGTTTTGGTATAAAAACCATATTAAATTCTTCACACATAAAATTAAAAAACTACAATGAAAGAAATCCAATATGTGGCTTATTATCGAGTAAGTACCACAAAGCAAAAACGTAGTGGCCTTGGATTAGAATCACAAAGAGCAATTATCACTCATTATGCAAAACAAGATAAGATTACCATCGTCGAAGAATTTACAGAATCTCAAAGTGGGAAGAATATTGAAAACCGCCCAGTACTAACGGAAGCAATTAATTACTGCCTGAGGCATGATTGCACGCTCATCGTTGCCAAACTCGATAGGCTATCGAGAGATGTAGAGCATATTTTCAAAATCAAAAAAAAGCTTAAAAATCGCTTCCAATCCTGTGATTTACCTTCTTCAGATAGTCTTACCCTTTCCATTTTTGCAGGACTCGCTCAGAGGGAAAGAGAATTGATTTCTATTCGTACAAAGGCAGCTCTAAAAGTGAAAAAAGCGCAGGGTGTAAAACTGGGTAATCATAAACATCTAACAGATGAAGCGAGGAAATTAGGCTTACGAAGAATCAAAGAAAATGCGATAAACAACAAGAATAATCAAAGAGCCATGAGGCTCATCGTCAGATGCCGAAACGAAAATGTCGAGTGGGGTAAAATTGTTAGAGAGCTAAATGAAAACGGCTTTGTCTCTGCCAGAGGTTGTAAGTTTTACAAAAACACCGTTAAGCGATTGTACCAGCGACACTTAGAAATAGAAAATAACATAAATGGGGCTTCATTTTAGTTTCTGTAAACTTGATTTATGAAACCACAATTTGAAACCAGACATTCATTTGTAAGTTTCTTCGCTATTTGAGCCTTCTAAGTTTTTCATCTGGGCTATAGTCCATTGATTATCAAATATTTATAGTTGCCATGTGTCATTTTAGAGCCACATTTACCAACAAAAATGTGGCTCATTTATGGTTAAAACTGACAAGAAAAAGAGATTTTAAAAATTAGGCCGAGCTCTGTCAGAAAAACGGCCCTTTTATTTAAAGAGACTATTTTCTTCTTTTAGCTGTTTTCCCCTTTCTCAATTGAGAATCCACATTTAAGTTTAATCCTCGCAAATAAGCTTTTTGTCCTCGGTCTTCAAGAGTTGGAAGCACGCCCAAATAATATGAGAATCCAATCCCCCAACCTCTTTTCTTTCTGCTTGTAAATTGGTAATTAAGTTTAAAGTTTAGCCCCAAATCAAAATTTGAGTACTTGGTGTTAATCTTTAAAGCATCATCAGAATCGTATTTCCAGAGCCCATATAATTGATAACTAATCAATGGCTGAATCCCACAACTATATTTTTTTAACGCCCCTCTTTTTTTCTTCTTTTCAAGAAGAAGAAGATTGAATTCAGTACCGGTATACAATCGATAAGATGAATAATTACTTTTTGTTTTTGGCTCAAAAAAAAAGTCATTTATCCTTACTGAGTAGCCCATTTTGTTTATCCCTATTTCGGGTAAATAAGATATTTTATTATTGATTTTTTTGGTAAGGTTTACCCCAACTCCATAAGAAATTGATGTATTTGAGTAGGTAACGAATTTCCCAACAAGTTTCCCTACAAATTTTGAGTATCCTACCCCCAAGCCAGCAGTGGCTTTGATTTCATTTTGTGAAAAACTTGAAAAGCTTATAAATAACAATAGGAATGGAACTGACAAATTTTTCATATGCTATAATTTATATGCTATACTAAAAACAGTTTGAACAGAATAGATAGTTCCGTCCTTAACCACTCTTGACTTAATATTTGGATCTTCAGAAGAAGCAACTAATTTCGAAAAATATTGCAATTGCGGCCTAATAGAAACTACTAAGTCTTTGAAAACATCGAAGTCAAAATCTACTGAAATACCAAAACCGAATCTAAAATATTGGTTTGAAAGATTTTTTTTGAATCTACGAAATTTATTTGAATCGGAGTGGTAAACAACTGTCAAGCAACAACCATGTCCAATTACTCCTGTTTGCCGATTGAGAATGAAATTTCTAAATATAAGTTCATCATAAACATCAGCAGAAAACCTGAAATTCAAATTAGCTTTCAGGTTAAACTCTTTTTTTTCGAAAATTCTATGCCCAAATTCAAGACCGAATTCATTCGAAAAATAGCTTATTTGATAGGATACTCCTCCGTAATCTTCTCTAATATTTGTAGTATCGGGACCTCCAAAATAATTATAAAATACATCCGACTTTTGACCCTTGATTGCTGTATTTCCGAAAATGGATATTTTACTTTTTTTGAACACTTTTCTACCATAAGAAAACCCTATTCCTCGTCCTAGTAAAGGGTAAATTGGAGGATTCGTTACTAACCAACCTGAAGAAGGGAAGCCTATATTGCCTTCTAAAGTTTTATCAAAATTTGTTTTTGTATAACCAAAGTAATATTGAAACCTTATTTCATTTTTTTTTTCTTTGGATGATTTTCCAACTTTTTCATTTTGTGATTGAGCATTGAATGAAATTAACCCGCATAACAAAATCAGTCCAATTATTTTATTTAAAAAAAGCATACTTATAATTTTCGAATTATTCCAAAGTTTAAACTCACAAGAAACACATTAGCTTTTCTTTCTATAAAAGCTGAATGGATATTACTTTTCAATAATAAACTATTATTAACTCTCCCAAAAAAAAGGAACTTATTTTCAATAAAAGGACAATTTATATTTAGGCCAACATTTGTTAGAAAGTTATTTTTTGTAATATCAACCAAACCAGATGCCTCCGATGAAAGTAGCTCTCCAGAGTCAAATAACTTAATTTTTTTATTAAACCCTTGAAAGAAACCTAAACCCGTAGAAAACTCGACTTCAATTTTTTCTTTCTTCAATAGAAGAAGATTTAAGCTTACAGGAATCCCAATATATTCCGCATTAATTACAGTCTTTAAATTTGAGGTAGTTCCATCTATTACGTTTGCACCCCAAACTATGTTTTCTATGTGATGATTGTAATTTGTATTAAAATATTTTATCCCTAGCTTGATTTTAATTCTATCCGTTACAGATAATCCAATCACCGATTCGATTTCATACCCCAACTTCCCTTGAAACCACTCCGTTATCTGCCTATTTTGATTATCCTCATGGAAAAGGACACTTGAATTTACTCCTGTATTTATTTCAATGCTTGTAAAAAGCTTATTTTGGCTAAATAAACTCAATTGCAATAATATCATGCTTACAATTAAAAACAGTAGTTTATATTTAGTATTCTCCATAAAATACAAGTAGAGTGACTTCATTTATATTTAATAATAACTTTTTATAATAATGTATTTAAATAGGAGCAGGCAATATTTATGCCTGCTCCTGTTTTAAATTATTTGCAAACTAAAGGTGTAGAATAAACTGAATGTAATAATGTTATATCTCCATTGGTGCAACACACCCCAACATCTGGATAGTCATCACAATTATCACAGCTTTCTACGCTGTTATAGAAATCACAATTATTATATTCTAAAACCCAAGTATAAACTCCAGAATTTCCTAGTTGCCCATTAATATAACCATCCCAAACAAGCTCTTCACCTGTCAGTCCAGGACCATCAACTGGTGCAGTTGCGGAAGCAATATGTGCTTCATTCCCCCACCTATCAACTATATAAATAGAAGCTGAGTAAACATTTTTTTCTCCAAAGATATTGTTTCCGAAAAAAGGATTGAATTCACGACAAGGTTGAAGAAAAGTTGAACAAGGTGGACAAAACGAAGAGGGTGCATAAAATGTCATATTATCAAAGAAAGGACTATCTCTTGGCCTATCTAATGTTTCGCTAATAACACAGGTACCTATTCCTCCATCTTCCCCAAAGAAAGCTCTAACCTCTACTTTAATTACGTGATCTTTCGTTCTTTCGTGTCTCATTGGTAATTGAAAGTACGAAGAATTTCTACTTGTCGACAAAGGAGTTCCAATATACTCTTTATCGGGCAAATTCCCAGAAGGGTCGGAGACCGTAAAAATTACTTCAATATTATTTAGATTGAAGTTTGAAACTGGATTGGTTAAGGCGATAGTAGCAAGGGTAGAGAAATCACATTCATCAAGGTTTACAGTCCAAATTTCTATATCTATATCGTTTCTGTTGTAAATAGTAACATCATCTTCCGCTTTGCATCCTAATGCGTTCTCTACTATTACATGATAATCCTGATAATTAGCCAGTACGTTAGTTGAACCTTGGGTAGTTGGAAAAGGAATACTATGATCGTCTAAATAGTTGCCAGGAGTCCAAGTAATTGCACAACTTGGACAGTTGTTTGTGCCAACCATTGTGATGTTTGCATTTTCACCAACACAATTTAAAATATCTTGATAATCTATTACTGGTCCAGGTTCACAACTATATGTAAAATCTATAGGAAAGATCTCTTCACAACATGAATTCGATAAGGTTAAGTTAGCTACATAATCTTTGCCACATATTAAATTAGAATAGAAGTTGCCTACATTGAAATCCTCTAAGCCATTAACCGTGGTAAGTTGTTCCTCTACACAATTAATCTGGTTTCCAGTTGGATCTTTTTCACAAACCTCCCAAGAAATACGATTAAATTTTGATGCATCAATGTCACTTATAATTATATCCTGACCTTCACAAAAAGATGTTGTTGTAAAATCGAAATCTGCGGTAGGGCATCTACCTTCACCTGATCCATCGGAACCATCTGAATTACATAACCCATCAATATAAGCATATGCATTATGAGGACCACCACAACAATCTCGCACTTCAAAGTCAACGCAAACAATATCTCCGATATATTCTGATAAACTTGTGCTAGAACAATCCATAGGAGAGTACTCAATATTTAGACCATTAAGCTCAGATGTTCCTTCTAAAAATAAGGGGTCATTTCCAGCTATTCTTCTTTCGGGCTCTCGAATCATTTCCCCTGTGGTTTCGTTTCTTATTTGGTATTGAAAATAAGGTTGATCTATTGGATCATGCCCCACATCTTCTAAGACTACCGAGTATGAGAATGCAAAATCAGCGTTCTGAGCTGTAACCTCGAAACAATAATTTAATGTTGATATGCCAAAACGATCTCCAGAACCATCTCCAGTATCTCCTAACCTTGCAATATTATTTCCACTTGAATTGTTAAAAAGATCTAAATCAGAAGTGCTTGGATCGGTATATCCAGAATTTGCGCTTATAACCTCATGCTGTCCTCCTGGACACTGAGGATCGATTCCTGTAGTTATGTCTAAATTCCCATCTTCTTGACAGTTTTCAAGTTTTTCTCTATCATCTTCGCCTCCATAGGTTCCATAACTACCAGTCCATCCGTTAAAATTTCCATTTTCAAATCCTCCATTAGTACAATCATCGTTTTCTGAATCAGGATCTCCTCCACTTGTGACACTTTCTAATTCAATCGTGCTTTCTACAAAGCATTGAGAATCTTCATCTGTCACCCTAACTATATATACTCCAGAAAAAAGATTTGAAAACGTACAACTACCGCCAGACAGAATATCACAACCAGTTCTTGATAGGTTTCCAAAACGAAATAATTCAAACCTTAAAGGCCCCGTACCAAATGCTTGAACCTTTATTGAACCATCTGGTAAACAGCTACTTTGCCAATCAACATCAATATTAAAAATAGTGGGTACACAATCTGGATCCTCGCAATCTATTAATCCATCACAGTCATTATCATCACCATCACCACAAATTTCAGGATCTCCCCCCCCTCCAGGTCCTCCAGTAAACATAATTTCATTAATCCAAATCCCACTTGGGATTCCTCCCGCATTACCGTTTTGTATTCTCACATATCTGGCTAAATGTGTTAACGGAATACTTAGTCCCGATGGCATAGACTGCGCTACATGCAAATAATTCACAGAGGATGAGTTTAAGTTTGTACTTAAATCATCAGAGGCAAACGGCATTGAAGATGTCAATATGTAATAATCATCCATTTGTTCTGCGTCAGAAGATGGGTAATAAATTGCCATATTTTCAATAAAATACAGTTCTTGTAAATCTACTTCAACCCACGCATTATCTTCTATCAGAGTACTTGCGCTTGGCGCTTCCGAGGAATAATTTCCATCCACAACAAACTGCCAATTTGTGGTAGAAGTGCTTGATGATGATGAAGTTACTACTCCATTTCCTCCTATCATGGCAAATACGTCTGGACCACAAGGAAAGTTTCCACCTGTTGTTGTCGGTTGAGTAAAGCAAAAAAGAGAAAAATAAATACTAACAATTAAAAAGGAAAATATCTTTTTCATAGTTTTATTTTGATTGATTTTTTAATTCGGTTATTAAGGTCATTATTGGATGATAAGCTTATTTATATCTGTAAAATCAGTTCCAATAATTTGAGACTTTACCAAATAAATACCAGGCGCGATGCTTTTTAAATTTATCACTGATTGGGAAGAAGCAAATTTTTCAAATTTTATTTCCTTACCAGTTAAGTCCAGAATTTTAACCACTAATTCTTCTCCTAACTTTCTATCCCATTTAAAAAATACTTCTTCTTTTGTAGGGTTAGGATAAAAGGTGAAATTTCCCAATTCTTTTTCTGACGAAAAATTTTGTTGAAGAGTAGGCTTGTCATTACATGGAAAAGCCGTATTGGCTTTATCAAATTGGATTATATTCGAAATGTAAACGTCAACTTTTTCCAAATTTTTCTTCCTATTTATATTTTTTACATCATTACGGTTGATTACAGTTTTTGATTTTTTTTGATTTTGATTTTTAACAATTGTAACTCTGTATGTTCCGTATGGGATATTCTCAAAAGTGACAGATGAAGTTAGTCCTTTTTTAAATTTATATTTTCCCCATACATTAGGAATCAATTCTTTTTCTAAAAAGAATGTGGAAAATTCATTCTTCAAATTTGGGTTTTCACCTTTTAGCATTTGAGCCTTGAGTACATTACATTCAATCTCTAACACCGCCTGTGCATCAACAAAGAAGCTGGGGAAAACAAGCAGAATCCATAAATAAGACTTCAGAATAGTTTGCATAATTTATAAATTTAAATATGACATAATAGTATTGTCAAATGACAATACTTGAATTTCCAAATCCGTAAAAGCACAACTGTGAAATAGTTTCAGCTATAGTAAAGCAAAATAGTTACTCGTAAAAAATCAACGCTATCAAATATAATCGAAGAAGAAACTTAGTTTTCTTTGCTACAAATCGAATTTTTCAAATAAGTGTCTTCTATGCTTTTGTCTTTCACAATTTTTGTTTTAGTAGGTGTAGTAAATTTAATCTCAATAATATTCCAGTAAAAAACTGTTATAACAAACATAACACATATATTATGGTTTTTCCAAATATCACTAAAACTTTTAAAGTGAAAAGCTCTAATAATAGAAAAATATTTTACCAGTAATATACATGCGGGTAGAAAAAACTTGAATCGACACAAATCACCAACCAGGGTCTAA
>CALHBQ010000004.1 GCA_937930815.1 uncultured Saprospiraceae bacterium
ACCAGTTGAAGTAGGTACAATGTTTAGCGCAGCAGCTCTTGCTCTTCTCTTATCACCTTTTCTGTGCGGTGCATCCTGAATATTTTGATCAGAGGTGTAAGCATGGGTAGTCGTCATGTAAAATCTGTCAATTCCAAACTCCTTATCCATGATTTTCAACATAGGAGTCAAACAGTTGGTAGTACACGATGCATTAGAAATGATTTTATCAGAAGCTTTAATGTCTCCATCATTTGCTCCAATTACTATCATAGGAATGTCTTTACTTTTTGGAGGAGCAGAAAGTACTACCTTTTTAGCACCTGCATCTAAATGTAAAGAAGCTTTCTCGCGAGAAAGGAAAAAACCAGTACATTCTAACACAACATCTATGTTGAGTGATTTCCAAGGCAACTTTGAAGGATCCTTTTCAGACATAGCAAGAATTTTCTTGCTATTTACGGTTAGATATTTATCGTTAGACTTTACTCTTCCTGCAAAACGACCGTGCATCGTATCGTATTTGAGAAGGTGAGCGAGTGTTTCGTTATCCGTTAAGTCATTGATAGCGACAACTTCTACATCTGGTTTATTTAAAAGGTTTCTGAAAGTGAGACGTCCGATACGTCCAAAACCATTAATGGCGATTCTTTTTGGCATTTTTTATTTTTTGTGATTAGAAAGTGAGACACAAAGATAGTTAGTGTAATTTAAACACCTAATAATGTGCTATGTTTTAAAAAGCTGTAAACTTAATTGATTTGGTAATTGTTCAAAGGAAAGAAATAAGTTTTTTAGCTATTTAGCTTAAAGAAATTCAATAAAAGGCGAGAATTGTTGATTGTGGAAAAATAATTGAAAATTTTCTGAAAAAAAGAGGGGAAGTATTTTGTATTTTTTAGAAAGCTTGTAAATTTGCGCCGCGTTAAAAATGCTCCGTTCGTCTAGGGGTCAGGACGCCAGGTTTTCATCCTGGTAACACGGGTTCAAATCCCGTACGGAGTACTGAACTATTTAGATTGCAATTTGTTGTTAATACAACAAGTTGCAATCTTTTTTTTGTTTTCTTTTGAATTTAAGAAATTTATAATATCTTTAAGGCTCAATTTACATCTCTTACCGAAGTGTTGTTTGAACTGCAAAAAGAAGGGTCAAATCATATCTATCTTCAAAGAGAACATACTAAAAAAGGGTTTAACACCCTGAAAAGAAGCGCATTAGGGACACTATTCAAACTACTCTGATACGAAATCAAACAAACACATGGGAAACCTAAAATTTAATTATTTAGGTTACTTAATTATTTTAAAGCAGCAGTAAAATGGTTTACAAAATTATCGTCGCAGGACGTCTCGAGTTTGGTAGCGAGAAGACGTTCAAGAAGGTACTTGAGATGTACAATTTCAGGGTACAAAACTTCTACAAGTTTGATTTACTTTTTAGAGAAGAGGTTTTCGATGAAGAAAACTTTTATCTCAACATTCCTCGTTTAGTCAAAGAATCTGATGAAAAGAGTTGGTCGAATACTTGCAAGTTACTTGAGTATCTTGCAGAATTTGCCATTTCAGGGACAGTTATGTTGTGGAAAGTTGATTCCTCCAAGAAAAGAAAGAAGATTACCTCTGTTCTCGTAGAACCGGAAACGGATAAAGTTGCAGTAAAATCCTTTATTAAGGGTCGTGCTTTAGCCGAACAGAAGGGTAAAGAAAATGAAGCGATGCAAGCCTTGAGTAAGGCTATCGAAAAATATGAAAGACATTCGCTCGCTTATGAGCGTCGCGGTATTGTGAATCTTAAATTTAAGAATTACAAAGATGCCATATATGATTTCTCAAAAAGTATTGATTTGAATCCTAACTATGCTCAACCTTATTACGGTAGAGCAAAAGTGAAATTGATTCAGAAAGACTTGGAAGGGGCAATCAAGGATTTGGATTCAACAATCAAGATGTCAATTCCACTTCAAACTATCCATATTAAGGCTCGCAAATTAAAAACCGAGACTTTAAAGAAAATGGGACAGATTGAAAAAGCGGAAGGCGATTTGAGATTCCTTTCTAACAGGAAATTTGATAAAGCGGATACTTTTTATCCATTCTTGCAGCAAACCTGTTTCGAATATGGAAAAGTACTTTTGAAAGTTGATAAACCTGTCGATGCGATGGCTGCTTTCGAAAAAGCAATGGTGCTTGAGGTTCCAAAGAAAAATGCAGTTAAAGAGCAAGATTTGTTGGTACATTACGGAGTTGCATTGCAAAAAGCAGGCAAAAAAGGTTTCAAAAAGAACTGGAAGAGTGCTGCAGAATTGGGTTCTAAAAAGGCGAAAGCTTTACTATTAGAGCACGCATAAATAGAAATTTATCACACAGATATATTAAGGGTGAGTACGAAAGTGCTCACCTTTTTTTTGTCCTTGACTTACGCATCTTTTCTTATTGAAATACATCCTTATATTTGCGGTCTTAAATAAAAATACAAATTGATTCAAATGAATAGATTTATCATTTTATTATGCAGTTTAGGTATGCTTTGGAGTTGTAATACTTCTAAAGTTGTTAATGCACCAGCCATGGAATTTGAGGACTTGGACACTTTGGTCGTTTCTGCTCCAAAAATAATTGAAACGCCGGAGTCAACAATTTACAATCCAAGCGCTACTCGGAAATTTGATTTATTACATACCAAACTTGAATTGGCTTTTGATTGGGAAAATGAAAAGGTTTTGGGAAAGGCTACTTTGACATTGAAACCATATTTCTATGAAACGAATAAATTGGTTTTGGATGCAAAGGGCTTTAAATTTAATAAAATCACGCTCGCTGGTAATTCTTCTCCTTTAAAATTTAATAATACTGGACAACAGGTTGAAATAGAATTGCCACGTGTTTATAAAAGAACAGAAGAAGTAAAAGTCTTTTTGGATTATGTCGCTACGCCTCGTGCCGATGGAGGAAGTCAGGCGATTACTGCTGATAAAGGGCTATATTTTATCAATCCAAGAAATGAGGAGGAAGGGAAACCACAACAGATTTGGACTCAAGGGGAAACCGAGAGTAATTCAAAATGGTTCCCAACAATTGATAAACCAAACGAAAGAACCACGCAAGAAATTTATGTAACGGTTAAAGATAAATTTCAAACACTTTCAAACGGTCTTTTGATTTCTTCTAATAAGAATTCTGATGGTACTCGAACTGATTATTGGAAAATGGATCAACCACATGCTCCATATCTTTTCATGTTGGCAATTGGGGAATTCGCAATTGTAAAAGACAAGTGGAGAAATATTGATGTGGACTATTATGTCGAAGAGGAATATCGCGAATCTGCTGCTGAAATTTTTCCGCACACACCTGAAATGATGGAGTTCTTTTCAAAACAATTAGGCGTTGATTATCCTTGGAAAAAATATTCGCAGGTAGTAGTGCGTGATTTTGTTTCTGGTGCAATGGAAAATACGACCGCATCTATTTTTGGGGAATTTGTCCAAAAACACAAAGAAGATTTGGTGGATAATGATGATTTGAACCAATATATCACAGCCCATGAGTTGTTTCACCATTGGTTTGGTGATTATGTTACTTGTGAAAGTTGGTCAAATTTAACTTTGAATGAAGGGTTCGCCAATTATAGTGAATACATGTGGGCGGAGCATCATTCAGGCGCAGATCATGCAGACCAACATCGCCTCAATGAAATGAACGCATACATTTCTTCCGCTCAAAATGGAATACATGACTTGATTGATTTTGAGTTCAAAGACAAGGAGAATATGTTTGACGCCCACAGTTACAACAAAGGAGGATTGATTTTGCATATGCTTCGTAATTACGTTGGCGATGATGCCTTTTTTGCTTCTTTAAATAAATATCTAAAAGACAATGAATATACCGCAGTTGAGGCGGACGAGTTGAGAATGGCTTTTGAAGATACGACTGGTGAGGACTTGAATTGGTTTTTTAATCAATGGTTTTTTGATAAAGGTCATCCTGAAATAGAAGTGGAATCGGGGTTTGGAGTTGCTCCTGATTTACCTGGAAATAATGTTTCCGCATACATCAACGTAATTCAGACGCAAGATGGGACAAAGATGCCAAGCGTTTTTCATCTTCCTGTTAAGGTAGATATCTATATGGAAAATGGTGAAAAGGTAACGGAGGAAATTTTTATCAATCAAAGGAAACAGAGCTTCAATTTTATGTTGCCATCTGCTCCAGAATTGATCAATTTTGATGCTGACAAAGTGCTTTTGGCAGAAGTAGTCGAAGAGAAAACGGTTGCTAATTATATTTTTCAATATGAAAATGCGCCGAAGTTTTTGGATAGATGGAATGCTCTGGAAGCTTTGCAGCACGAAAGTACAGATGAGGTGCTGGCTTTATTTGAAAAAGCTTTGAATGACCCCTATCACGGATTGAGAGAAAAAGCAGTTGAATTTGTAAATGCTTCAAAAACAACGGTAGCGAATAAATTGCAACAGATAATTTCTAATGATAAGCACTCAAAAGTAAGGGCTGCTGCTCTTAATAAAATAGCTGAAACTGAAAATCCAAAATATGCAGATTTGATTTTGAAATCGTTAAAAAATGAAAAATCAAAAACAGTAAAAGGTGCTGCTTTGACTGCACTTCAAAAATTGGATAATAAGGCGGCTTTAGATTATGCATCAACTGTTCAGGATGGCGCTTCCGGCGAATTGTTGAAAGCAGTTGGAGATGTTTACAGTGCAACTGGCGACGACAAATATTTGCCATTTTTTGAAAAGAATATGGACGAACTATCTGCTTTTGAGTTGATAGGTTTTATGGAGCAATATGCTGGTTTGGCTGCTAAAGGATCTGAACAGCAGATACTAAGTGTCGGAGAAAAATTAAATGT
>CALHBQ010000005.1 GCA_937930815.1 uncultured Saprospiraceae bacterium
CCTCTTTAATCAACCACTTAAATGATTTGAAATCTTCCCCTTTTTTATTGACATGAAAAATCATGTAGAGGTAGGTATCCTTCACCATGAATCGAGCGAAGTAGGCATTTTTATAATAGCGATATAAATTTTTGAAATCCAGTTCGAACTTCTCCTGATTCAAAATCGTCAAACCTTCTTCCTGAAAGCTATTGCCTTCAAATTTATAAACACTAAATACATCGCTCAACTTAATCCCCGATCGCAATCCAATATGGACATTGTAGCCAAAGATGCAGCGGTCTCCAATGGCTACGATATCTCTCGCGATGCAATGGTTGTCAGTATTGATTCGGTCGTTGGCAATCAGTTGCGTTTCAATAGCACCGAAAACTTCTTTTCGAGCGACATTGAGCTGATTGAGTCGGCTGCGAAGTTCCGTTGCCTGTGTGTCTAACCGTTGCCTTATGATTTCGTATGTGCCGCCTTCGAGCGCGTTTTTATTTTTTTGATCTTTCATGGATTGACATTTAGCGGTTGAGAAATTGAGGGGTGAGGTGAGAAGGGTTAGGAGAGAGGAGAGAGGGTAGAGGTGAAAGAAATGGGTCAGAACTTAACTGACACAAAACGCTCTGACGCTCTCCTCACACCTCACACCTCTTTCCTCTCTCCTGAAAAAAAAACTACAAAAGACTCTTCACCTGCTGCCCGCCAAGCCCCAAATCATTCACCTCTGCCAATAGCGCGGTCAAATATTCCTTGTCCTCTTTACCCAATTTTTCACTCATCTTAGCCAAAAGTCCAGCCACCGTTATGTCTTTCAAATCATCGCCGGAAGTGCCGGACTTTCTAATCAAATTACTGATTTTGCTGAATAATCCGTTGCCGTCTCCGTTGCCGACCAAAGAGGTTTTGACATCTCTCAAGTGGCGACTGTTGTCCAATGTTCGGTCAATGACCTTTCCTCGGTTGACCGCGTTCATGATATTATCAACGAAACTTGCTTCTCCACCGACGATGTCGATGTTTGCATATTTGAAGGCTTCTGCCAAAACAGTTGCTTGAGATTCAGCAATCGCTTGTTGGATATTGATGTTCGCCAAATCAATCTCTTTCTCTTTCTCCAATTGCAATTTGAACTCCTCATGCTCTCTGCCGACGCCGTCCAATTTCTTCATCGCAACAGCTTTCTCCTCGACGCCTTTTGCTTCTACCGACAATCGCTCTCCAAGTACTTTCGCTTCCGTCATTCCTTTTTCTTGCATGACTTGCGCCTCTGCCAATCCTTGTTTGCGGATAGCCTCTGCGTTCGCTTCGACACCTTTTGCTTCAGCAATTGCCTTCTTCTCAATGACGACGGCTTCGAGGCTGCCTTCATATTCTCTTGCTTTCGCTTTTGCTTCGATGACTTGTGCTTCAGACAATCCAATCGTCGCTTCCTCAGCGGCTTTTGCTTCTGCTTTTATCTTACGTGCTTCTGCTTCTTTCTCTGCTGCATTCATACTTGCTTCGGCATCAATAAGCAACGTGGTTGCTTGAATTTCGGCAGCGAGTTTTTCAGCTTCTGCCATTTTGGATTGCTCGATGATGGCAGCTTCTCCCTTTTCTTCTGCCTGAATGATGGCGACTTTTCGAGCACGGTCAGCAGTAGCGATTTCGCGAGTGTCTTTGATTTTCTCTTCTTCTTCCACCACTTTCTTCTCCACCATGATTCGCTCTTTGATCACGTCTTGGATATTCTTTCTTTGTAATTCGATTGCTCGCTCTTTTTCGATTTCTGCGAGAGTAACAATCTTTTCTTTTTCTGTTAATTCTAACAAACGCTCTTTGTCCACGCGCTCGTTTTCTACTGCTTCTGTTCGTTCTTTATTCTTCGCGGCGACGATTATTTGTCGGAGTTTGTTCTCCTCGGCGATAGCCAATTCTTCTTCCGTATTGATACGAACCATTTCAGAACGCAATCGCTCTTCTTCGTTGATTTTTGAAATCTCTGCACCTTCACGAGCTTTGATGTTTGCGATTTCTCGTAGCTGACGTTCTTCTTTTTCAGCGAGTTGTCGCTCGTATTCAAGGATAGCTTCTTTCGCTTCTACATTCTGCTCCTTAATCGTTTTTTCTTCTTCTCTACGAATGAAGTTTGCTTTGATCTTTTGCGTCGCAGTCAACTCCGTAATCTTCTTTATACCTTCTGAATCGAGGATGTTATTTTCACTTAAAAACTCTAAAGGTGTTTGTTCCAAATAATCAATCGCTGCATCGTCGAGCACATAACCATTCAGGTCAGTGCCAATAATACCAAGGATTTCCTGTTTGAATTTTTCACGAGAATCATACAGGTCAACGAAGTCAAAACGTTTACCTGCCGTTTTCAACGCCTCTGAAAATTTTGCTTCAAATAGCGTATTCAAAGTCGTGGGGTCAGATGCTCGAGCGCAACCAATTGTTTGCGCAACTTTTATAATATCTGAACTTTCCTTGTTTATACGAATGAAGAAAACGACTTTGATGTCTGCACGCATATTGTCTTTACAAATCAACCCGTCTTTATTCATACGAGCGATTTCAATTGTTTTGACGGAAAGGTCCATCTGTTCGACCATATGTAAAACGGGGATGACAAACATTCCTTTATCAAAAACGACATTTGTACCGCCGCTTCCAGTACGAATGAGGGCTTGCCCTTGAGCAACTTTTTTATACCATGTTACGGCAGCTAAGAGACCTCCAATAATGATGAGGGCAAGAATTCCGAAGATGACCAAAAAAACTGGTGATACCATGATTTTAATTTTTATAGGTTATTGATTGTTATTAAGGTTGATTTTTTAGGATGGGAAAATCGTACCCGTTGAAGGTTGGATGTTGAAAGTTGAATATTCTGCATGTGCAAAACGTCGAACTTTCAACATCTAACTTTTAAGGCTTAAAAATTTTCATCGTTTAGTTTTTTTATGATGTAAAAATTTTGATTTTTTTCCTTTCGGAGAATGATAACTTCTTCTCCTTTTTTTAAGTTTTCTGAATTTTCGTTGTCGAGTTTTACATTTATTAATAAAGGACTATCCTCAATTAATACTTCAGCTTGTCCCATTTTTGATGTACCAGCAGCGAGCACTAATTTTGCAGTCATTCCAATATAATCGACGGGTTCCACGCCAGTATCGAGTTTTTCAAAAACAGGAATCAGGGGCATCGTGATTACTTTTGCAAGAAATAAACTGACCAATATATTTGGGGCAGCAATAGCAAGTGCAAATAAAATCGAACCGCCGCCATATTGATTCAACAAAACTGAAATCGACCAGCAAGACAAAATCACAAACGACATGATGACCATAAAAGGCAGTTTTCCAAAATTGAAAAAATGAAGGAATCCAGCAATAGAGCCAACTCCGCCAGCATCAATATCTGCGTCCAAATCTGCATCTGCCTCAATGTCAAAGTCGAAATCAAACATCCCAAAATCAAGTACGCCGATGATGATCGACAACCAATACATCACTACGAGTATCAATAGAAAAGTATAGACGATATTGACAGGGCTGAATGCCACTTGGATTAATTCATTCATATTAACTAGGTTAACTCAAATAATCGACACATTTTGAAAAACATATTTTTCGCTACTCTTCGTTAAAAAATATTTCCGTAACCGTGACTATGCAAAGATTTTTATGCCTTGATTAGCAAAAAATCTGCTCTATCAAAAGTGACGCTTATTTAAGTCACCCTACTTATCACGTCCGTTTGAGGCGTATTTGCGTTGCCGCTTCGCCGGTTTTCAATATAAGCTCAAGTGATGTTGGAACATCTACCTTTTAGTTTGTAGTATTCTTTTAGTTTGTTTCAGCTGAAAACTTAAAGAAACAAATGTAGAAAAAGTATATGTTTTTAATACTCTTAATTTAAGCTATTTTGGGTGTTTTTTGATGATAAATTCGTCGAGTGACGATGAAAATTCGACCAAACGTTAAGAATACCTTAATAAGTTTAGTTTTTTGAATAGCGATAAAATTGGGGCAAAATCAAACTTGCATAAGCTCCTTTTATTCTCTGATTTTTCAAAGAAAAAAATGAACTACTCTAAAAAAGGACTGTTCTGAGGGTGAGTAAAGGATGAACATTAGTAACTTTGCACGCTTAAATTTCAACATGGAAAATACACCTTCAAAAAGTCGTTTTGTTTTAATAACCGCTTTTCTGCTTTTGGTTCTTTTTATTTTGCCGGCAGGCTCATGGTATTACCTCAGAAAAGGAGCAGATTACAGAATCGGGCACATCAAAGACATGGTTCCGAAAGGTGATTTTGCTCAATCAAATATTGTTGGTATCACCAAAGAGCATATGGATTCTCTATATAGCAAAACGATTTTGGTGGGTGTCTCAAATGGAGAACAATCACCATTGATTGATTCCATGAATCGCCAAGTTGAAATGATAGTCGATCAGTTCGGTGATAGAAAGGACTTGAAAGTAATTCGATTTATTTCGAATGAGAGTGGGGGAGGAGACTTTGCTGAAAGTAATCACATGGAGCATGTTTGGATTGCGCATCAGTCAAACGAATCTATCATGAATTGTGGCGTAAAATCTGAGTTGAATACACCTTATTGGTCTTTAATCGATTACAAAGGACAAATTAGAAATTACTATTCAATAGAGGATTTTGAAAAATTGATAGTTCAATCAGCGATGATACTACCAGTTGCAAAACGTAAAAAAATAGATCTAAAAAGAGATAAAGAAATTTAGATATGATGGAAGAGAATAAGGCTTTAGAGAAGAAAATGAATATTGCTTCAATCGTAGTTTCGATTGTGGTGATTGCTTTGGTCGTTTTGATGAGAGGCGAGAATAAACCTGATTGGGGTATCGATTTTAGTTTTTTGCCTCCTTTTTATTCATTTTTAAATGCGTTGTGTGCAGTGGCTTTGGCGGCGGCTTTGTATTTTATTAAAAAGAAAAACATTGAAGCGCACCGCAAAAGCATTTATGTAGCATTCGGTTTGTCGATTTTATTTTTGGGTTGTTATGTGTTGTATCATTTTACCACACCAGAGACTAAATACTGTGTGGAAGGAAATATCCGATATGTGTATTTCTTTTTATTGATAACGCATATCATTTTGGCAGGCGGTATTCTTCCTTTTATATTATTGACATTTACGCGTGCCTACACTGGACAAATAGCTCGTCATAAAAAAATGGCGAGATGGGTTTGGCCGTTTTGGTTTTATGTTGCGGTCACTGGGCCGATAATTTACTTGATGCTTCGACCTTGCTATTAAATAAACGCTTATCTTTGTTCTGAAATATTAATCTAATTATAATGAAGAAATTAAAATATATCCTTTTTACATTATCACTGATGATGGCAGCACAGATGGTTACACCAACCACTGTACAGGCTCAATGTCCAATGTGTAAAATGTCAGCTGAATCAAATCTAAAGGCAGGAGGAACTGCTGGAAAGGGTTTGAATGCAGGTATCCTTTACATGTTGGTAATGCCTTACATTTTGGTTGGAAGTATCGGTTTCTATTGGTACCGTAATAGAAAAACAAATGAAGACGAGGAGCTCTACGCTGAAATAGAATCTATTAATGATGAAGGATAGTTTGTTAGAAATGAACTTCTAAAAAAGAAAACCCTCGAATGGCTATTGCTGTTCGAGGGTTTTGTTTATCAAGAAAAGCCTTAATACAAAAATCCCGAATTTTCAACTTAATGAAGATTCGGGATTTCTTTATAAACCTTTTGGACAGCCTTTATGCTTCCTCTTCCTCAGCCGTTTCTTCTTCTTTTTTATCTGGAGAAGAAACTCTTGGTTCTATTACAAACGGTCGAGGTCCGATTAATTCTTCGACATCTGATTTAAGTAATAGCTCTTTTTCAAGTAAGCGTTGTGCTAATTTTTCCAAGTCGTCACGATGGTCAGTCAAAAGTTTCTGAGCACGTTCGTATTGAATATCAATCATCTTTCTTACCTCGTTATCAATCAACTCAGCGGTCTCATCAGAGTATGGTTTTGTAAATTGGTCTTGCTGCATTCCGTAGAAAGATACATTTCCAACTTTCTCATTCATACCATAAATGCCAACCATTCCGTAAGCCATTTTGGTAATCTGATCCAAATCGTTTTGAGCACCTGTAGATATTTTTCCGAACACAACTTGCTCTGCTGCACGCCCACCGAGGGTCATACACATTCTATCAAACAAAGACTCTTTACGAGTGATGAATTCTTCTTTTGGTAAATATTGAGCATAACCCAATGTCCCAATTCCACGTGGTACAATTGTCACTTTCACCAATGGAGAAGCATGCTCCAAAAACCATCCACAAATCGCATGACCTGCTTCATGGTAAGCAATGATTTCTTTTTCCTTTGGTGAAATGAGTTTGTTTTTCTTTTCCAAACCACCTATCACTCTGTCCAATGCATAGTTGAAATCATCCATGTCAACTGCCTTTTTGCTACGACGTGCAGCAATCAAAGCAGCTTCGTTACAAACATTGGCGATTTCAGCACCAGCAAAACCTGGAGTCATTTCAGCTAAAACATCCGCTTTAATGTCTGGTCCGATTTTGATGTTTTTCAAGTGAACTTTAAATATTTGCTCACGACCTTTCAAGTCAGGTCGGTCAATTCCGATAACTCTATCAAAACGACCCGGACGCATCAATGCACTATCGAGTACGTCTGATCTATTGGTTGCAGCCATCAAAATTACGCCTGCATCAGTTGCAAAACCATCCATTTCAACCAACAATTGATTCAAGGTGTTTTCGCGCTCATCATTTCCACCGGTTACATTGTTTCTTCCACGCGCACGTCCGATAGCATCAATCTCATCAATGAAGATGATACATGGTGCTTTCTCTCTTGCTTTGCTAAACAAATCTCTTACACGTGATGCACCGACACCCACAAACATCTCAACGAAATCAGAACCTGAAATCGAGAAGAATGGAACGCCTGCTTCCCCTGCAACGGCTTTCGCCAAAAGGGTTTTACCTGTTCCTGGAGAACCGATAAGCAAAACACCTTTAGGGATCTTACCACCGAGGTTCGTATATTTTTTAGGATTTTTCAGGAAGTCTACAACTTCCATTACTTCCTCTTTAGCCTCTTCCAATCCAGCTACATCTTGGAAAGTGACGTTCACTTTTGCATTGTTATCAAACAAAGTCGCTTTCGATTTTCCAATATTGAAAATCTGTGAACCAGGGCCACCGCCACCGCCTGCGACTCTTCTCATAATGAAAAGCCATAAAGCAATAATGATGATCACTGGAAGTACCCATCCTAACAATGGAGCCAACCAATTTTCTCTGGTAATAAATTTAGGAGTGATCGCTTCGTTAGAAGCGATTTTTGCATCGGATTGCATTTTTTCCATTCGTTCTACCAAGTTCAATTCTGTTGGTAATTCGAAAGTATAATGTGGTCGATTGCCAGTACTCCAGCTACTTTTAGGAATTTTGTCTTTGTGGCTATCTGAAGTGACAGCAGCTTCTGTCAGGTAAACCTGAACATTCTTTTCGTTTACAACCTCAACTCTTTTAATTTCCTGATTTTTCACCATTGTCGAAAACTCATAGAAATCAATAGGCTCTTGAGTAGCACTGGTAAGGCTCACTAAATTCAACCCAATCAATACGACTGCAATAGCGATGTAAATCCAATAATTATTGATGTTGAAAGAATCCTTTTTATTATTATCGTCGCTCATTTAATAGTTATGGCTTTTACCTCTTTTGAGGAGGTTCAAATTTTATGAAGTGTACGAATATTATTATAAAGCAGATTTACCTGCTTTTATAAGTAAACACAGAAGTGCGAATATCGTTATACTATTCCTTAATTTTTTCGATTAGAACCACTATTTTGACTATAAGTTGTCAAATTCCGTGTATTTAGCATCGCTCCACAAAGATTCGAGTTGATAGAACGCTCTTTTTTCTTTGTGGAAACAATGTACTACTGTAGTGAAATAATCAAGACAGACCCAAAGTGCTTCTTTTGTTCCCTCATAGTGAGAGGGTAAGGTATGTCCTTCCTCCTTCAAGGATTTATAAATATTGTCTGTTATAGCCTTCACTTGAGTAGTAGAATCACCTTCACAAATAATGAAAAAATCAGTAGGTGCTTCATCAAGATGGGTTAGGTCGAGCAGTGCTATGTTTTTGCCTTTTATATCTTGAATGCTTTCTATGATAAGCGCATTCATTTCTTCGGTCGAAAGGGGATTTGTTTTGAAATTCAACTGTGGGTTTAAACTCATATACTTTTTCCTCTAAAACTTTTAGTTAAGAAATAAATTTGTAGAATTTTTATTTAAACGTATGAAAGTATCAAAGCGTTTGCATAATTTCAGATATTTGTTTGGAAAATGCAATTTTTCCTGAAATAAATATCTGTTTTAAGATAATTTTAAAAAAAATAGGTAATCGTTCACTTAGTTTTTTTACAGATATATTAAGAACGTACTATGATTGAGACGCAAAAAATAATCGGTGGTCATGTGATCCATCTACCTTCGGTTGATTCTACAAATCTCTTTGCTATTGATTTATTAGCAAACAGCAAACCAGGAGAAGGTACAGTAGTCGTAACTGACGATCAGACACGTGGCCGAGGCCAATCGGGCAGTTCATGGCAAAGTGAACCTAAAAAGAATGCCGCATTGTCAGTTATTTTGTATCCGACCTTTTTGCATCCACGCGAACAATTTTACTTGAGTCAGATTGTTTCTTTGTCGATTTGGGATGCTTTGCATGATTATTTGGGTGATAAAGTGCGTATCAAATGGCCCAATGATATTTATGTCAATGACAAAAAAATCTGTGGCATCTTAATTCAAAATTCTATTTCAAGTAATAAAATATTGTCTTCAGTAATTGGAATTGGATTGAATGTCAATCAGCAAAAGTTCTCAAACGATTTGCCAAATCCTACCTCTTTAATAATTGAAACGGGAGAAGAATATCCAATTTTAGATGTTTTACAAGTTTTGTACAAAAAGTTGAATCAATATTATTTGCAGTTACAAACCAAAAATTTTGCCCTCATCAATACGGCTTACATAGAACGAATGTATAAATTTGGTGAGCTTGCAAATTTTCAAGATCAGGATGGCTTGAATTTTACTGGCGCAATCGAAGGCACTTCTCCAACTGGAAAATTGAAAATCAATACTCCTGATGGCGTAAGATATTTCAGCTTGAAAGAGGTTAGTTTTAAGCGTTGAAAGTTGAACGTTATAAGTTGAAAGTTTGAAAAACGCCAATCTTCAACATTGAACAAATAACCCTACAATTCAAAAAAATGTCAAAGACCCATAACTATACCATACAATTAAAATGGACTGGAAATAAAGGCAAAGGCACTGCTTCCTATCGCGCCTATTCACGTGATCATAATTTTCGAGTAAAAGGAAAACCAAAAGTGGTTTGTTCTTCTGATCCTGCTTTCAGAGGAGATGATTCGAGGTATAATCCAGAGGAGTTGTTTTTGGCTTCGATTGCTAATTGCCACATGCTTTGGTATCTTCATTTATGTGCGGATAATGGCATCATTATTTTGAAATACGAAGACAATCCAATTGGAAAAATGGTAGAAAATGAGGATGGGAGTGGTCAGTTCGATTCAGTAACTTTACGTCCACATGTAGAGCTATCAGATGATAAAATGATTGCAAAAGCATTGGAATTGCACGAGGAGGCCAATCGAATGTGCTTTATCGCAAATTCATGCAATTTTAAGATTGATCATCAGCCAGTAGCAACGGTTTATTTACATGGATAGATGGCTATTTGTAGGAAGGAAAAATAGAAGTTTTTTTGAACCATATAAGACATAAAAGGGCATATAAGATTTCAAAAAATTAGTGAAGGAAAAGTGATTAATAATGAAGTTTTTCGAGCTAATTTTTTTGAATCAAAGAGGGAAGTTATTTTTTGAGTAACACTTATATGTTCTTAAATGCCTTATATGGTTCAATTATAAACACATCGACGTTTAACCATAATTAACTTAAAAACAGAACAAAATGCTCAAGAGAAGACCCACACAAGAAGAATTCGCACCTTATTACGGAGGCTACATCAACAAAGTCGAAGGCGATGACATTATTTCGATTTTAGAAAAAAACAAAAGAGAAACAGAAGATTTCCTACTAACCATTCCTGATAAAAGATGGAATTATGCTTATGCCGATGGCAAGTGGACCATCAAAGAAGTGATGGGGCATTTGATTGATACAGAGCGTGTTTTTGCTTATCGAGCAATGCGATTTGCGAGAGGTGACAATGCTGCTTTACCTGGTTTTGATCAAGATTTGTTTGTTGAAAACTCAGGTGCCAACCAAAGAAGTATCGGAACCTTGATTTCTGAATTTATGGTGACACGCCAAGCTTCTATTTTCTTATTTAAAAATTTGACGGATGAGCAATCTGTTTTGAAAGGAACTGCGAGTGGAGTGGTTTGGACGCCTTTGGGCGCTGCTTATGCTACAGCTGGACATGAAAATCATCATATTCAGATTATTAAAGAGCGGTATTTGTAGGGGGAATGTTTTGAAGTAAATTAGAATAGTAAACTATGTGCACCTAGGTATAAAAAGTAACGAGTTGGTGACAGCTAAAAGAAAAAATGGAAGAAATTATCGACAAATTATTATTGAAAGATAAAATTGAGTTTAATGGCTCAGTCGATGAATTGAACCAAAGAATAAATCAACGAAAAGGGCGGAAATTTAATGTAGAATGGATTTCTGATAACGAATTCAAATTTTTATCAAAGTGGTCAATTGGAACCTTGATGGTCGATGGCGCTGGGATGGTTGACGGCATAAAAGGTTACGCCAAAATCCATTTAAATGAAGGAAAAAAATAACAATTGAATTAACAACTAAAATTAGAGTAGAATTATATTTCATAATTGGAGCATTTTTCTTCATTTTCATAGTTGCATTCTTTCATAATGAAGATTTGCCGTTCTGGATATTTTTTCTTTTACCTATTTGTGTTCTCTGGTTTTGGGGAGTATTGCGAGTCCAAGAAAAATCACTTTTTGAAAAAGTAAAAGAGTATTTTAAATAGGTAACTAAATTTAAAGAATACTCATGGTCAACTCCCAAAAGCCCATCATTACCATAAAAAGAATTCCCGAAACGAGGTCATTATGACCAGGAAACAGTATTCAAAATATTGGATGCAGATTTGTATGTTATGCAGGTTTTGTCGTGTAAGGCTTTCCTTTTGTGATTCCAATAGTTTATGGTCTTAAAGACGAAGCGTTCAAAAACCAATAATTATTTATGGTAGTTATATGACCAAAAAACCTATTCGTAAGAAAACGGAGTGGGGGTGAGTTGGCTTAAATTGGGACTCAATTATACACCAAATCACGCTCTTATGAAAAACTATTTACCACTTATCATCTTGTTGAGTTCACTTTCTTCTTTCGGTCAATCCTTTTGGCAAGAAGATTTTTCCAATGGATTTCCAACAGATTGGATGACCGAAGATTTGCGTCCTAACAATGTTTTATGGAATTATTGTGATGGAGCAGATAATTGCAATTTGTTCTCTGTGGACTTTCGGTCAGCAACTGCGTCCAATGGATTTTTAGTCGTAAAACCACCATTGAATGTTCCTTTCAAAAGTATTTTAACGACTCCAATTATTGACTGTTCCGACAAAGAAAAGGTTGTTTTGGAGTTTGAAACTTTTGTACAGACCGCTTTCATTAGTGCAGCGGAGGGGTATAAATTGTTTGTAAAAAATGAAAACGAAGATTGGTTGCCATACGATTTATTGCCTGAGCAAAACAAAGAATCTGCAGCTCAACTTTCTCACAATGCAGAAAAAATTACGATTGATATTTCAGAGATGGCAGCTATGAATTCCCAAGTTCAAATTCGATGGGAGTGGAATGGGATCAGGGAACAAGACCTTGCATTAGATGATGTAAAAATTTACGATTACGAGCCTTATTACGACAAAGTGATTTGGGGGCATGAATCGGGGCAAGGCGACTTTGACGGAGGAATGAATGGTTGGACTACCCAAACGATTATTCCATTCAATGATTCAATTTTTAAGTGGGAGTGGGAGCAATTTGGCTCCGTGGCAAAGGCATTTAGCATTTCACGGCTCAGTCCTTTTAGGGATTTTAAAAGAGACTTTCCATATGTGAATTCATATTCCAATCACAATGGAGCCATGGTCTTTAATGCAGATTTTTTTTCAACAATGGGGACGATGCCTCCACCTAATCCACCACAAGATTATGTTTCAGAATTGATTTCGCCAATCATTGATTTGAGTAATGTTCAAACCGAAGTCAATTTACGATTTGAGCAATTGGCCATGTTGGGAGGTATGCCACCCAATCCACCGACTCCGTCAATTACGTTTTTTAGTTTTTCAACAGATGGAGGAGCAACTTGGGGCGATCCAATTCCTTTCAATGAAAATGTGATTTATGACCAAATTCATCAAAGCACAGAAACAATCTCCATTTGTGGCGCTGCTGGTGCAGAATCATTTAGGATGAAATTTACCTTTTCTGGACAGTTTTATTTTTGGGCAATCGACGATATTGTATTAGTTGAAAAAGATTCATTTGACCTTCAAATAAAACCTAATTTTTATAGCGTTGCTCCAAATTACCAAACGCCTGCGAGCCAGGTAGAACCACTTTTCTTTTTGGTGGATATTGAAAATTTTGGCACCGAAACAGAAAGAGATGTTGAATTGTCCGTATCAATTATTGATTTATTTGATAATCAAGTAGTATTCGACACTTCAAAAATTTTGGATGTAATCAACCATTGTGAGTTGAGAGGAAATGAAATTTTTGGACGATTCGTACCTCCAAGTACACCCGCTAAATATGAGGTAGAATACACCGTTAAATCAAATGGAATTGATGCAACACCAGAAAACAATTCCTTGAAATGGAATTTTGAAATAACCGAAAAGACTTATGCTAAAGAGAGCGGCCGAACCACTGGAATCAGGCCAAATGACATCAATCAAGGCTTTGAGTATGGCAATTGTTTTTTCTTAGAAAATGGAGATGGTTTTAAAATTGATAGCATCATCTTTGGCTTAGATGATCCAGAAAATTCCGCTGGAGCGGAGCTTAGTCTTTTTGTTTATCGATTTTTTGGAGATGCAGACGAAGATGCATTTGTCGATCCTACCGAAAGGGATGTAGTTGGGGTAGGAACTTATAGAGTAAAAGGAACAGAACATCTTACTTCGGGTGGCTTGGTCAAAGCCGAAATTTTGAATTTTGACTCCTTAGAGCAAGTTGGTGTTGATGCAGAATCTGGTGCGTTTTACCTTGCGACGGTTCAATATTTCAATGGCAGGAATTTGCCATGTCCTCTCCAAGCGAGTCAGGCGATAGATTATACTGCGACCTATTTCATGTATGATTCTTTGAATTTACCAAGATTTGCTGGTATTGAATTAGATGATCAAGGAAGATTTGATTTGCTTAGTCGGTTAAACCTTATTCCTGTTATTCGTATCAATTTAACCGAAAGAATTACGAAGGTTACTGATATCGAAGAGCAGCCTTTACTCATTTATCCCAATCCGATTCACAATCGTTTTGAACTTATTTCTAAACCAAAGTCTCCAAATGCTATTTTGGAACTATATGATTTAAAAGGTCAATTGTTGAAAAAATGGAATGCGAACGAATCCAATTTTTCAATAGAAGAATTTTCAAAAGGCGTTTATCTTTTGAAGATGAAAACAGAAAAAGAAACCTATGTTGGGAAGGTGATAAAAGGATAAAGGAGAGACGGAGAACGAACTACGAAAGACAGAGACGGTAGCGACAATAAAAAAACCGATGCACTTGTGCATCGGTTTTTTTGAATCTGATTAACGAATTAACCAGTAAACTTATAACTAACAATTAGTTGTCTTTTCTAACGATTTTAGTACTTCCACCGTTACCTCTGAATTTACCAAGGAAATCTTCCATAGTTTTTCCAGCAG
>CALHBQ010000006.1 GCA_937930815.1 uncultured Saprospiraceae bacterium
CCGAATTTCAATAGACAAATAAATTTTAAATTTCTCACTGCATGGTTTTATATTTTTGTGGCGCTAATGCGCCATAAAAAATCACAAATCACAGGTCATATTTTTAAAATTCTTAATTAAGCCTGTACAAAGGGATACAACTTGCGTCCATTTTATAGACCTAAGTTTGTGTCCAATGACACGAAGCCGAAGGGTGCAAACATGGAAATCGATCTCCGCTTTTGTGCCCTTCGGCTTCGCTCAGGGTACGCATTCGCGTACGTATTCGTACGTATTTGGAGGTTAATTAAATCTTCTTAAAAATCAATTTCATCCAAAAAATCGGATTAACCAATTGCTTTCGTAGGTCAAAATCTGTGTACATTCTTGAAAGAACATCCATCAATTTTTTACTATTATAAAGTCGGTTGGCGAAGAAATTCAATAAGCGTGGGTAAGCCAACAATCGTTGCAATTGATAACTCAATTTCATTTCTGCACCTAAAACACGTTTTACTCGAACATCAAAATCTTTCATATAGGAAGCTGAGAAATTGTTCTCCGCAAAACACTTTTCAGCTTGCTCCGCAGCAATCCAGCCACTGTAAATCGCATTACCGATTCCTTCCCCTGTCAATGGATCAACCAAATGCGCAGCATCTCCGATCAACATGAAATTATCACCTGAAATATTGTACGACTTGGAGCCAAGTGGCAAAGGATAACCAACGATTTTTTCCTCTAATGTGGCATTTTTGAAGCGCTCTTTTAATAAAGGATGCTCAGAAACAATTTTATTCATGTGTTTGGTTAGATTCAATTTTCGTTTTGAAACGAAATCTGTTCTCAATCCCAAACCAATATTCGCTCTATTTCCCGGAAGGGGAAAAACCCAGAAATAACCAGGGATATAGTCCTCAATGAAATGTAATTCGATAAAACCATCTGGGTGAAAACCAGACACATTTTTATAATAACCTCTTACTGCCGCTGCATAATGAGCGGGGTCTTTTTCAATTCCAACATATTTACGAGTGAACTGAGATTGAGCGCCATTTGCTACCAAAAGCATTTTGCACTCCATCTTAAAATCACCAGTTTTATCCTCGACGTAAAAACCGTTTTCGGTCTTTTCCATTTTAGTAATATTAATACAATCTCGATAATCTACGAGATCGCATTTTTTTACTTCTTCCACCAAAAAATTATCGAAATCAACGCGCGTTGCCACATAACCTGGAGAAGGTTCGGCATCCTTATCGTAAGAAGATTTGAATGGAACGTCAACTGATTTGTCATTAGGTGCTACCAATCTGATACCCCAAATATCAATAGCAGTTTCGGTTGCTTTGAGTCGTTTGATGATGTTTGGGTCAATTCGATTTAGAATCGTAATTGCCTTTCCACTAATCGCATCGCCACACACCTTATCTCTTGGAAACGATGCCTTATCTACCAAAACGCAATTCATTCCTTGCTTATTCAATTTCATCGCTGTCGCACATCCTCCGGGGCCAGCACCTACAATTAATATATTCGTTTTCTCCATGGATTGATTCTTTTTGTTTTGTCTGAATTGGTTTATTGACAAAACTTGAGCGCGAAAGTAACACTTGTATTCATTATGATATATGATCACAGCTTAAAGTTTGTATTTTAATGCCAAAAACATTCATCATGCAAAGAACAATACTCATTATTTCCACTCTACTATTCTCTATTTCCCTTTTTGGGCAAACCAACATTTTAGTAACCAATCCGATGGCGGATAAGGTTTTAAAAGGTGATTTTTCGCCTAATGACTTTCAACAGGCAACTGTAATTGATAATCCACAAGAGATTATTTTAGGATTACAAAATCAGGTTAATCCAGATTCCCTTTATCGATATTTGGAAGTTTTAGTGAGTTTTGAAAATAGAAATACGGGTTCTGATACAGTTTCTACTACCCGAGGTTTTGGAGCAGCAAGACGGTGGGCCAATTCTAAATTTCAGGAATTTTCAGCTGAGAATGAGAACCGATTGATACCAACTTATTTACAATTCGACCTCAGTTCATGCGGCATGGATCAACATAGAAACGCTATGGCAGTGCTACCAGGAACAGATGTAGATAATCATAAAGTTATCATTATCGAGGCACACATGGACAGTCGTTGTGAAACCGAATGTGATATCGATTGTCTGGCAGAAGGTGCAGAGGACAATGCCACAGGCACAGCTTTGGTCATTGAATTGGCGCGAATCATGAGCCAATATTCTTTTAAGAATACAATGGTATTTGTTCTAACAACGGGAGAAGAGCAAGGCCTGTTGGGTGCGCGTGCGCTGGCGGATTATTGTTTAGAGGAAGATATTCCTATTAAAGGAGTTTTCAATAATGACGTGATAGGTGGAGTGATTTGTGGTGAAACTTCCTCTCCGCCCTCTTGTCCGTTTGAGGGACATATCGATAGTACACAAGTTAGATTATTTGCTGCAGGAAATAATCGACAATGGACGCGGTGGATTAAATTACAATATGAGGAGGAATTGCTACCAATCGTAACCGTTCCGATGGAAGTTAAGCTTATGTCTTCTGAGGATAGAACTGGAAGAGGTGGTGATCATATTCCCTTTCGTGAAAATGGATTTACCGCCATGCGTTTTACCTCTGCTAATGAGCATGGAAACGCAAACGTTTCTGATCTTGATTATCACGATCGACAACACTCTGATGCTGATATTTTGGGTATTGATACGGATGGTGATGGTGAATTGGATAGTTTGTTTGTCGATCTAAATTATTTAGCTCGAAATACCGTCATCAATGGTATGTCAATGACCGCTGCTGGACAAGGAGTTTTAGTTCCTGAATTCACAGCTACCCAGACGGATTCAGTAGTAACGGTTATGATTGATGATTCCGAAAATTATGATCATTATAGAGTTGCTGTTAGAAGTTTGATCAGTTTGGAACATGATACTTTGATGACTTTTCAGGGTGGGAGTACTTTTACTTTCACAACGAACGAGCGTTTCTTTTTTGTGAGTGTGGCTGCAACGAATGAGTTCGGTATTGAAAGTTGTTTTACAAATGAGATACGACCGACTGCGGTTTCGAGTGTTGATCCTGCGTTGAATGCTTTTGACAATTCCTTATTCCTCTATCAAAACCAGCCAAATCCATTTAATAATGGAACTTGGATAACTTATGACATTAGAAATTCTATGGATTATAAGGAAGGACAGTTTTTTGTAAAAGACTTAACAGGTAAGAATATTCATTCTCGAAAAGCACAGCTTACAGTAGGCGTCCATGAAATTTATTATAGAAATAACAACTTGCCAAATGGCATTTATATCTATGGAATTGAATCAAAAGGAAAGATTTTAGTACAAAAAAGAATGGTCGTTAATCGTTGATAATCAGTTTTTTATAAATTGAATTTTCATCAAAATCTATTTTAACTAAATAGATTCCATTTGATAAATTGGAGGTATTAATTTTTGATTGGAAATCGTATTCTGTTAAAGAACGAATTGCTTTTCCTGAATAGTCAAAAATTGATACCCTCGGTTTAGAAGTTAAATTAGTTTTTATTTGAAAAGACTCTTTTGTTGGATTTGGGTATACTTCAAATTCATTTGAACTAAAACGATTTTGAGTAGAGACAGATGTACAATCAACCTCAAACTTCCAAGCTCCTCGCTCTCCTACCATTGGGCGGTTTATCGTTTTTCCATTATTGGCAGTGGCGTTTATGTAATAGGATATTTTTGTACCAACAGAAAAAGCAGGTAATTCAACTTCCCAATTATCACTAATTTTTCGATTCATATCCACTGACTGAAAACTTGCTCCATTTACTGAAAAGAAAATTTGCGCGGCTTTAATATCCGATTTGTGTTGTAATCTTGCTTCAATTTTTATTGGTTCGTTTTCACAAGAAGTTTCTAACTTTTTATGAATAATTCGAAGTGGTTCAGCCACTCCAATTTCTTTGGTCACACAATGAATCGCTCCGAATTCTTTAATGATATCTGAACAATTGATACCAACGATTTTATACCCGGGCATCAACTCTTGCCAATAATTGAGTGCAACTTCGTCCATATCTTTTCCATCAAAATAAGTTGGAACTAATATCAATTCATTAATAAAAAAAGCATTTGTATAAGTGTAATAACAACCTGTTCCTAAATTGCTACAGGAGCCATTTTCATTTGCATATTGCCCATTTTTATCAGCAGGCATTGGGATTCTATGAATTTTGAAATCCGTTCCAAATGAAGTTTTAAAATTGGAAAGGAGATAGTCTAAATTTTCTTCAATTTGTGGGCCATCGGCAACACCTTCTGGAAATTCTCCAACCAAAATCGTTTCTTCATCCAACAATCGCATATGCATATCAACGTGATGAATTTCGTCGTACGGAAGTTTTTGGAGTTTAATGAAATTTTCAAATCCAAGAAACTCCTTCATTATCGAATCAATAGTACTTTCATCATAAATATTATCATCATAAATATGGGAAGAGGTAATTGCCATCCCAAGCCCATCTGTCAATAAGTTGCCCCCATCAAATCGTAAATCATAGGGAGCTGT
This sequence comes from uncultured Saprospiraceae bacterium, assembly GCA_937930815.1. Lineage (GTDB taxonomy): Bacteria > Bacteroidota > Bacteroidia > Chitinophagales > Saprospiraceae > JAGQWW01. The sequence continues at coordinate 4,568 of CALHBQ010000006.1, forward strand.
GGTCGTTGCGAATAGATCGGTTTGATAAAAAGAGGACATGGATGATGAAACTTTTTCATCTGCGTTTTCGAATTGAGATGGGTAGAGCCAATCAATTAAAAATCTTGATTCTACATCATTTTTATAAATCGTATGTGCTCCAAAATCTCTAATCCAAACGCGTTCGTCAAAGTCGATTTCATTAAAAATTAAATTATTAAAATCAGAAAAACCTAAGTCTTGTAGGTCCAATTTTACCCTTCCAACTACATTGCTAAAACTTTTACCAGAGCAAAAAATCAAAACTTGTACTTCCTCCTTGGCATAAGAGATGATATCTGCAATCACTTTTTTCTTGCCATAGGAATAATCTAAATCCCAAGTTACAGCAATAGCTTCCAATTCTTCCCACTCGGCCATTGAGCGAACAGAGAAGCTTGGAGGTTCCGTGATGATGTCCTGTTTAGGCAAAAACAAATCATCATTGTCACTATTGAAAATAGAAATATAAGAAGACTTTACCGGAGGCTGCGCCAAGGTCGTTACTCCAAAAATCAATCCCCAGAAAATGATGAAAAGCTGTTTCATTTTATGAAATTTCTACTGGTAAAGGGTGATATTTAAAATCAAATTAGAAAATCGAATATCCAAATTTAACATAAAAGAGGGAAGATTACCAATTTGTAACCCTCCCTCTTTTATTACAGACTTTTTTATATCATTTTAGAAAGAAAAATCAACTGCTAAACTTGGTAATATCGGCAATTGGTTGACTCGCTTATATTCTATTCTATCGAAAAAGAAAATGTTATCACGGTCATAAGCATTTGTTATACTTGCAATAACATCTAATTCTGAGTGTTTGGAAAATTTGAAATTCTTAGTCAATGACAAATCCAATCTATGATAATCAGGCAATCTTCCTGCATTTCTTTTTTCATCGAAAATAGTTCCCAATTGCGGATTTCCAGAAATGTAATCTGTATTGATCCCATCTGAAAAATTAAACAATCCATAAAAACCTTGGGTCAAAGTGAATGGGAATCCTGAACCGTAATTCCAACGCGCACTTGCAGACCATGATTTATCTTTTCCGAAAGTTTGTGTCACCAATAAGTTGACATTATGTCTTCTATCAAAATTGGTTGGATAGACTTGTTGACCGTCATCGCGATTCACGTAAGCATGAGAATAAGTCGCCCAAGCATAAGTGTTTTTATGATCGTACCTCAACGAGAAATCAATTCCATAAGCCAATCCAGTTTCAGTGGAGAAATTCGGATCAGAACCTGATAGCTTGTTTCTATTCAAATTAATAAGCTGCGTGAATCCTTTGTAATATGGCTCAACATTTAACTCTAATTTTTTACTCAAATCTGCTTCCAATCCAACAATACCATGGATTGATTTTTGGATTCTATGATCCGCAGGAGTCGTTCCGTCTGGTTTGAAAATAGTTTCTTCTGGTCCAGCCAAAAATCCGACAAATAGATTAACAATATCTCTTTCGTTAACGGTACTCACTAAGTTTTGAGAATACAACCCACCCGCCAATTTAAATCTTAAATAATCAGTGATATTGTATTTTAATCCAATCCTTGGTTCAAGCGAAAACTCAGATTGAGACGCATAATACTGCCCTCTCAAACCTGGCTCAATGATTAAGTCGCCAATTGTTTTTTTGTATTGAACAAAACCAGCAATTTCTGTTGTAAAATCTCTTTGGTCAATGGTTAATCCCAAAAAGTTATTAAACGCAAATTCCGTATTAAAGCCGTTGAATTCAAGTCCATAGTTCACTTCACTTGAAGCACCAAAATAAGTAAAGTCAAGTACAATATTGTAGGTTGTAATTTTACTGGTTCGAGGTAAACCATCGCCTTCTTGAAGTGAAATGTCATAATCTGAATAAGCAGCTGAACCACCTACCAAAATATTAGAACTTGGAGGTAATAAACTGAAATTTAGTCCAGCTCCATTTGTTTGCCAATTTAAATTAGCTACATCTTGGAAGTTTACTTTATCATTAAAGTTAAAACCGAAAAGATTCAACTTACTACCATTTTTTGCCATGAATGAAAGCTTTCCGTAAATGTCAGTAAAGTTATACGGCAAACCAGCGGAGTCAACATAGGTATATAATGATTTAGAGGATTCAGCCAAAAGACTTTGTTTTGCAGTTAGAAGAAAAGAGGAACTACCTCCATTGCCTGTTTCATCCAATTTTTTCAATGGTCCTTCGACAATTGCTCTTGCTTGAAAAGGACTTGCACCAACCTTGCCTGCTAACCTTTTTTTATTTCCTTCTCGTGTTTTGATATCAACAACAGCTGAAATTCTTCCTCCATACTCTGCATTAAAACCTCCAGTCAAAACATCTACACTTTTAATTGCTTCTGTCTCAAAAACAGAGAAAAATCCGATTGAGTGGAATGGATTATAAATGGTCATCCCATCCAAAAGTATTTTGTTTTGTATAGGTGAACCACCACGAATATACAACTGGCCTCCCTGATCACCACTTACAATGACCCCAGGCAAAACCGGTAAGTATTGTGCAATATCAGCAACCCCACCTGTAGAAGGAAGTGATTTGATTTGAGAGGAAGAAACCGATATTTTAGATACTTGAACATCTGTTCGTGCGGTCGTTTTGCGAGCAGAGACTTCTACCCCTTCCAATTCTACACCACCCTCTTTTATGAGGATTTGTTTGTATACGATTCCAGTTTTTACGGTGATTGGTATAGAAACTCTTTCGTAACCAATAAACTGGGCAATTAGATTATATTCTCCACTCGGAATTCCAGTAAGTGAGAAAAATCCATCGACATCTGAAGTTGCACCGTAGGTGGTTCCTTCGAGGGAGACATTTACAAACTCTAATGGTTCGCCATTCGAAGCTTCGAAAACATTTCCTCTTACGGTTCCTTTTTGTGAAAAAAGAAATCCGCTCATCAAAAAGAAAAGCGTTAAAAATAAAATTTGCTTAATATTCATGTTTGATTCTATATTTTTCAAAATTAGGTCGCAAAGATAGGTTTATACCAGTGTTTTTGGGTTCCTTTGTTTGTGTTTACGAAGACAAATCTTGTTTGGCTATTTTAATGACACGAAAATTCTATCTAAGTGGCAATTCCACGCGACAAAACTGAATTATTGACGGATATCCGCACTTCTTACAAAAAGTTGAAGGATGATTTAGTTGACATTCATTCTAAATCATTTTTTATAAAGGAATTAGTCGGCCATTCGAAGAACACCCAAATGAGCGCTGCTAATTTAGTTGCCTATTTGATTGGTTGGGGTGAGTTGGTTTTGAAATGGAATTTAATTATTAAAAGTGGTTCTCAACCAAACTTCCCAGATGATGGTTATAAATGGACAGAATTAGGTTTACTTGCTCAAAGATTCTATTCAGATTATGAGGGATTAGGTTTTGAAGAATCTTTAAAAAAAATGGAAGAGGTCGTTCACTCAATTTTAGACTTAGTTGAAAATTCCTCAAATGAGGATTTATATGAAACCAATTGGTATAAAAATTATACGATGGGAAGAATGATTCAGTTGAATACCTCTTCTCCATACAAGAATGCTCGAAGGAGGGTTCGAAAATGGAAACGTACGAAGAAAAATAATTGATAAATTGATTTGATTTTATGTCAGGAAACACTTTTGGAAAGGCTTTTCAAGTAACCACTTTTGGGGAATCACACGGCCCAGCAATAGGAGCTATCATTGATGGTTGTCCTGCTGGTCTGAAAATCGACTTAGATTTTATTCAAAATGAAATGGCACGCCGTCGTCCAGGTCAATCAAGCATCGTAACTCAACGAAAAGAATCTGATGTGGTTGAATTGCTTTCAGGAGTATTTGAAGGTGTTACGACGGGTACTCCAATTGGTATTTTAATAAAAAACAAAGACGCTCGTTCAAAAGATTACTCCCATATCTCCGAAAAATTTCGCCCTTCTCATGCAGATTTTACCTTTACAGAAAAATATGGAATAAGAGATTATCGAGGTGGAGGGCGTTCCTCTGCTCGTGAAACTGCCTGTCGAGTTGCAGCAGGAGCAATAGCCAAATTATTTTTAGCACATCACTCAATCTCAGTCAATGCCTACGTTAGTCAAGTTGGTTCCATCGTTTTAAATAAAAAAATTGAAGAAATTGATTTTTCTAAAATTGAATCGAATATCGTTCGATGTCCAGACACTGAAACGGCTCTTCAGATGGAAACTTTCATAAAAAAAATCAAAAAAGAAGGTGACACTGTTGGAGGAACCATCACCTGCGTCGTTCAAAATTGCCCTACTGGATTAGGAGAACCGGTATTTGATAAATTGCATGCAGAGTTGGCAAAAGCTATCATTTCCATAAATGCCTGCAAAGGTTTTGAGATAGGAAGTGGTTTTGAGGCAGCCACCATGCGAGGTTCAAAACACAATGATATTTTTGTAAAAAAAGGAAAGAAAATCATAACAAAAACAAATAATTCAGGCGGAATTCAAGGAGGAATTTCAAATGGAATGCCTATCTATTTTAAAGCAGCTTTCAAACCTGTCGCAACGATTATTCCAGAACAAAAATCTGTCAACACAAAAGGAGAAACAGTAACCTTAGCTGGTAAAGGAAGACATGATCCATGCGTTGTCCCACGAGCGGTACCAATTGTTGAAGCGATGACTGCTTTGGTTTTAGCAGATCATTTGTTGAGGAGAAGGGGGGATAAACTTTAGCCCATTTCTGCGACCCGAACCATCGTATCCTCAACTTGATGAACTAATTCAACAAATCTTGGGTCACGTTTGATATTTCTCGTTCTTTCAAATGGTAAGTCAACTTTGATATGCTCCACAAATCTTGAGGGAGCAGATTTCATGATATAAATATCGTCTCCCAAATAAACTGCCTCCGAAATATCATGCGTTACGAAAATAATCGTTGGGTGGAATTTATGCCAAAGTCCAGTCAACAAATCTTGCATTTGCAATCGTGTATTGATGTCCAGTGCGCCAAATGGCTCATCCATCAATAAAATCTCTGGGTTAGCAATCAAACTTCTGGCAATCGCAATTCGCTGTAATTGTCCACCTGAAAGCGTTGGATATTGAGCAAATTTATTTTCATGACCCGCCAAGCCGACGAGTTCAATCATTTCCATTGCCTTTTCTTTTTTCTCTTTATCAGAAATGCCTTTAAAATCTAATGCAAGAGAAACGTTTTCCAAAACAGTCATCCATGGCAGCGAACTGTATTGTTGAAAAACCATTGCTACCCTATTGTCTTCAGAAACTTCCTTATCATTTATCAAAACAGAACCTGCTGTTGGCTTTTGCAAACCCGCTATATATCGGAGCACAGTTGATTTCCCACAACCTGACATTCCCAAAATCACCACAAACTGACCTTGGGCTGGTTTGTCCTCAATTAGAAAATCCATTCCTTTAATCACCTCCACTCGACCATTGTCGTATGACTGGTCAATTCCTCTCAATTCAACAATATTCTTTAACGAAGTATCTGAAAAATTTGGCATATATGTTTTGTTAATTTGCGCTAAGATAGTATTCCAAACCTAATTCAAATTGTAAGATAGTAGATTTTCTAAAATCAGGATTCGCTGACTTGGGTTCTCTTCTCAAACTTAGGATTCCATTCCCAAATAATCCAATTCCATCGCTCAAAAATGTATGTAATCCCAAACCAGGTACGAATTGATAGGTTTGTGTTTTTGTCGTTGTTCCTAAAAGTTTTTGCCTAAAGGTCAAACCATTGTAGATATAACTAATGTTCGGAACGACTTGTAAACCTTCTGATACTCTGATATAATACCTTAAATATGGCGCAACCGCGATTGATATAGGACTATTCAGATTATCATCTTCATAACTAATATTGGCTTCCATTCCAGCCAAAGCATTTTCAAATATGAATCGTCCATATTTGGGTTGAAACCAAAGTTTTAACGTAGGATTATCACTCTGTTGACCATTTATAATAGTTTGATTTCCCTTTAAAGAATTACTATAACCAGCAGTTCCTCCTACATTTACAGCAGCAGTGGCAAGAAATTCTTCTGCATTCCCAGATGCTTCTGTCCAACCACTATTTACGTAAGGTTTGATATCAAAAAAGATTTCGATGGGTCCTTTTCCAAAATGGATTCTATCTTCAATCGACCTTTTTCTAAAAAAATTATACTTGACTATTCCTTCTATTGAAATGTTTTCACTCAGCCAGCCATTCGCACCAAAACTAATTTTAGAGTTCACAGTATTCCTATCAATTAATTCAGTTCCGTTTAATTCAGCTTTGAAATTTTGACTGATTATATCCAATTGCCCAAAAGCTCGATAATCCAAAAACGGAAAATATAGCCTTGCTCCAACAAATAAATTTAAACCATTCAGTCCAGTATTTCTGATATCACCCGCTCTGTCAGAGAGCTTTTCAGTGATTTTCGTTTTGGCGAAAGAAAACCCGCCAGTCAATCCAAAATTGTCAGTGAGAAAGTAACCAACTCCAGGAGAAATTCCTGTCACCTCTGAACGGAAATTAGAAATGCTATTGGTTCGACTGAAAGCAAGTCCGCCCGCCAAAGACATCGTACCTTGCTGAACTTGAGCCTTTCCAAGAAATGGAATAAACAAAAATAGAAATAGTTTGAAACGAGTCATTGGTGATTTTTGAAGCAATTTAAGGCTTAATTTTATTATTAATAAATCCTTTAACTACTTGGAGGCCATTTTCAAAGTTTTCGTTGTTATTGATGACAATGTGAGAAGTGTATTTATAAGGTTCAATGTATTTTTCGTAAGCAGGTAAAACGTGATTTTCATATCGATATAAAACATCTGTCAATGGGTAGTTTCTTTCTTGTCCGTCCCTTTTAATTCTTCTTACCACTTTGAGATTTTCTTTAGCATCTATGAAGATCTTCAAATCAAGTAATTCGGCTATTTTTTTATAATGAAAAATAAAAAGCCCCTCTATCAAAATGACTGGCGCTGGTTTGAAAACTAAATTTTTAGGTTTTGCATTTTTATTGTTGAAAGTGTATTCTTTCTTATTTACAATCTCACCATTAATCAATTTTTTCAAATCTCTTCGAAATGCCTTTTTGTCTATCGAAAAAGGCAAATCAAAATTTTTGATTCCTTTTTCATCAGATTTCTGTTCCTTCCGATCTTTGTAATATTCATCCATCGAAAAAACACAAAGTGATTTTTCTGAAAAAGCAGCATCCACTGCTTTTATGAATGAAGTTTTACCTGATCCGCTGCCTCCGCAAACGCCAATTACATATGGTTTTTTCATCGATATTGTCCTCTTCTATTTAATTCGCGATGGTAATTTCTGGCGTTCACATTGTGTTGTGCCAGCGTTTTTGCAAAATCATGAAAACCAGATCCATCCGGTTTAGCACAAAAATATAAGTACTTATGTTGTTCATGATTGAGTACCGCATCAATGCTTGGGATCGATGCCATACTTATTGGTCCAGGTGGTAAACCTGTGTACTTATAAGTGTTGTAGGGCGAATCAATATTTTTATGCTTATTCAATACCCTCTTTGCAGTAAAATCTCTCGTCGCAAAAACCAAAGTCGGATCAGCTTGTAGAGGCATATCAATTTTTAGCCGGTTGTAATAAACACCTGCCATTCGTTTCTTTTCTGAATTTTGGTTGGTTTCTTTTTCGACAATACTTGCAAGGGTGTAAACTTCATTTGGCGTTAAATCTATCTTTTTAGCCTTTTCAAGCCGATTTTCTTTTTTCCAAAATTTGTCATTTTCTTTTTTCATTCGTTCCATAAATCCTTCTGCCGAAGTATTCCAGAAAAATTCATAAGTGTTTGGTATGAAAAAAGATGGAAGTGTTTCAGTTGTATAACCGTATTTTTTCTGAACCTCTTTATCCATAAAGGTTCTAAGTATTGTAGCGGAATCTGGCTCGATAAATCTGGAGACTTTTGCTGCAATGTTTTCTAAAAGTCTTGCATGAGTTAATACAACTTTTACGGGTTCTTGTTTTCCGTTTCTGAGGTGTCGAACCAAATCTACATTGCTCCAACCTGGCTCAATTTTGAACCTTCCAGTTCGCATCTTTTCTCGTTTATATTTCAGTCGTTCAGATACCTCCTCAAAAGACACTTCATCTTTGATAAAGCCCTGATTTACAAGACTTTCTGTGATTTGATCAAAAGTACTTCCTGTTGGTATTTCAATAAAATTCTTCTTCAACTCGGAAGGAACGTTTGCTACAAAAAATGCCTTGTATTTTTGATACCCAAAAACTCCTACAACCGCCCCCAAAATGAGTAAGCCAATCAGTATTTTCTTAACTGTCGAATTCATTAAACTTAATATTGTTCTTTATCATTTGGAAAGTCACCACTTCTTACATCTTTGATATAATTTTCAGTGCTTTCTTTCATTACATTAAAAAGATCAGCATATCTTCTCAAAAATCTCGGTTTAAAATCTTTGGTAATGCCAACCATATCATGCGTAACCAAAACTTGACCATCTGCTCCTCCACCTCCACCAATTCCGATAATTGGAATTTTTACTTTTTTGGCAACCTTAGTGGTCAATTTTGCTGGAATTTTTTCTAAAACAATTCCAAAACATCCTGACTTTTCTAATAAAATAGCATCAGATAAAAGTCTTTTGGCTTCTTCATTTTCTTTTGCTCGAACCGTATAGGTTCCAAATTTATAGATGGACTGTGGAGTCAACCCCAAGTGCCCCATCACTGGAATTCCAGCGGTCAGAATTCTTTTTACGGAGTCGATTACTTCTGCTCCACCTTCCAATTTTACACCATGCGCTCCAGATTCTTTCATGATTCGAATCGCGGATTTTAAAGCCAATTTTGAATCTCCTTGATAAGTTCCAAAAGGTAAATCCACCACAACGAAACATCTTTTTATACCTCTAACGACCGATGATGCATGATAAATCATTTGATCCAAAGTGATTGGTAAAGTTGTTTCGTGGCCAGCCATGACATTAGAAGCCGAGTCACCAACTAAAAGGATGTCGATCCCCGCTTCATCTAAAATTCGCGCCATTGAATAATCATAGGCGGTAAGCATCGCAATTTTCTCACCATTATCCTTCATCGATTGAAGAATGTGAGTGGTGATTCTTTTTGCTTCTTTATGTACAGACATATTTCGTTGTTTATTTTAAAAGTCTTTTTAATGATTGACTTTAAGAGCTTGTTTGAAATTTTATGATTGAGAGAAAATGAGAAAATGAGAAAATTTAAACAAGCTCAAAGAACTCCTATTTTTTTAGAATTGGCGAATTTAGTTATTTGAATGAGAAATAAAAGAAGTTTCTCTACCAATAAATCGGATGAAATTTTAATTGCCCAAGTGTATTGTATTCCAGAGCAGGAGAAGGTATTTTAATCCAATTCAAAGACTTAACTATTGTTTTTAAATAACGGTTTTTAATATTCAATTTACTCGTATCAATGTCGAAAGCAAGTAAGTATTGGCGATATCGAGGGTAATCATTATCAATATTAAAAATATTTCCTTGGTCATCTTGCCATTCATTTTGAAAACCTCCGTAAACATTTCCGATTCCATAACCGACCGAAATATTAAGCCATTTCGGAAATTTAGAACTTTCTCTTTCTTTTAAAAAAGACCAAACATTGACAGATGCCCAGATATTTTGCTGATTATAATCTTTAAAGAATTTTTCAAATGTACCCGTTCCGTACAATTCATCAGCCCTTCTTTTTATAGAATATTGAACTCCATTTGTCTCTGCAAAACCAGTTGGATAATCGAACTTATTCGTTGATGCTTTGAAGACGATGCGCTGTTCATTCCATTTATATTCTTGAGCAACAAAAATGGCTGAACCCGCTGTGTTAAATGCAATATCTCCAATTGAAAATCCCCATTTTTTAGAAAAACCATCCATTACCTCAATCGTAGCTTGAATACCTGCACCTACTCCAAAAGCCGTCCATAATGCTTGTTTTTTCTTCATTCCGGTCCATTTCGCACCTTCATAGGCAAAATAGGTTTCTCCATAAGCAGCCATCAAATGACCTGCTTTATCATATTGATTCCATTCATTCATATCATTGAATAAATGGAATTCACTGATTTCATTGTTTTGATACCACGCTTGCCATAGTCCGACTGAAGTGCCCGCATAAATTCCAAACCCCGTTGAAGCACTTATCAAAAGTCTTTGTTTGTGAAGCGTATCTGCGTTTTCAAGGAAATGCAGTTTTTGATTATTTTGTGAATAGATAGGAAGGACAAACAAAATGCATGCAGTCATTACCAAAAACCACTTAAAAACGATATGGATTTGTACCATGTTTTTTTCAACGAAAAAAGGCAGTTCCCTGTTTTGGAAACTGCCTTTTATTTAATTGATGCTTAGGTTATTTCTTTTCTAATGCTTCTAATCTTTTCTTGTACTCTCCTGATTTTGCATAATCATTTTTACGAGCATAGATTTCTTTCAAAGCGATAAGCGTATTTCTATCGTTCTTGTCTGCTGCTTCAGCCTTCAAGAAGTATGGTAAAGCTTTGTCAAACAAAGCAGTCATTTCAACTTTTAAAGCGTCAAATTGCTTTGTCTCCGCTTTTGAAGTTCCTAATGCATTCATTATTGGAACTATCGCAGCAGCGTCATTATAGTACAAAGACCCGATACTGTAAGTTGAATAAGCAGAAGTTGGATCCAGCTCTAAAGCTTTCTCATAACTTCCAATTGCTGATTGGAAATACTCAGCTGCTCTTTCTTTGTTACCTGCCTCTTTTTGAGAAGTCGCCAATCTTTGGTAAACATCACCCATTACATTACGTACTGATGCATTTTCTGGCTCTGCATCAATCGCAGCTTTCAATTTACCTTCCAATTTATCGTATTGGTCAGCTTTCATCAATTTATTGATTTCAACAAAAAGTAAGTCCTTATCACCTGGGTGAGCTGCTTGAGCTGCTGCTAATACTTCGTCAGCTTTAGGATCATCTGTTGAAGAAAGAACATCATAGTACATTTTGTAAACTTGAGCACTTGGAGTTTTTCCATTTACTAATTTACCAAAAAGTTCTTTTGAACGGTCAACTTTACCAGCAGCATTTGCAGCATAAGCTGTTAAGAGCATATTTTGCTCAGCAGCACCTTCTTCTGTGAAAATGTCTTTTTTATCGTTACTTATCAAAGTTTCACGAATCGAATTTACACCCTCTAATAAGTCATAAGCACCTGCGTAGTCAGCATTCTCACCAGCTAATTTTGCATTTGCTAAAGCGTTTAGGTATCCAACATTTTCTTGAAGTCCCTTAAGTGCAGCTTTAGTTTGAAATTTCTTTGGAGATAACTTCAATACTTGCTGATAAGCACTAAGTGCTTTCAATGAAGAAGTGAAATCAGTAAATTTGAAACTTTCACCTTCACCTTTTAGGTTAGCAATTTGGAAAGCTGAATTTTCTACACCTGATACTGCATTATATACTTCACCTGCTTTTAACCACAAAGCTGGAGATGCTTTTAATTCATCTGAAGTCATGGCAATATCAAGCATTGAAACTGCTTGCTTAAGTTTGTCACTGTTATCAGCTGGGTTTAAATTAAAGCTACTTAAAGCTTTTCCAGCTTTCTTAAGTGCTTTGGCAGGAGCGATATCCTGAGCTTGGATTGTAGTCGAAATAAATAAGATTGAAAGTAATCCGAAAAGTATGCTTTTCATACGGAAAATATTTTTGTTAAAAATTTTATGAATTTTATGTATCCTCCCTTAGGACGATAGACAAATAGTTTTTGTTATTATCGAAAGTTAAAAAATGGAGGATTAGGTGTTATATAGTTGTTAATTTAAAACGAAATTACTCTTCTGAATTGTCATCATCTGAGGTTTCTTCAGAAGTTTCAGTTGCCTCATCAGGACTGTCAGAAGATGTACCCTCAGCGTTTGTATTGGCATTTTCTGCACCTTCTTCATTTGGAATTTCTTCCTCCTCTCCCGGATCCGCAATTCTTGTTACATCAGCGATTTCGTCAGTTTTGGATAATCGAATCACTCTTACTCCTTGAGTCGCACGTCCCATCACTCTAATCTCATCCAAGGGCATTCTAATCATTACCCCATTTTTGGTGGTAATCATTAAATGATCTTCTGGATTAACCGCCTTAATGGCAACCAAACCACCAGTCTTTTCGGTAACTTCGATTGTTTTAACCCCTTTTCCGCCTCTATTGGTCAATCTGTATTCAGAGAACTTGGTACGTTTTCCATTCCCTTTTTCTGAGACAACTAAAATTGCAGTTTCCTCATCATTCGGATCAAGGCTAATCATTCCGACGGCTTTATCATCATCACCTTTTAGCATGATACCTCTTACTCCAGTCGCAGTACGACCCATTGGTCTCACTTTCGCTTCATCAAATCGAATTGCATTTCCACTTCTGGAAGCAATAAAGATTTGAGTTGCACCATTGGTCAATGCTACATCTAAAAGTTGATCACCTTCATTTATTGAAATTGCAACAATTCCACCTTGACGCGGTCGTTTGTATGCATCAAGAGAAGTTTTCTTGACGATACCTTTTTGAGTTGCGAATATCAAATAGTGGTTATTCAAAAATTCCTCATCTTTTAGATCTTGGATTTTAATATATCCACGTACCTTATCATCTTTAGGTATTGCTAATAGGTTTTGAATTACCCTACCTGCACCAGTTTTAGATGCTTCTGGAATTTCGTAAACCCGCATCCAATGCACTTTTCCTTGCTCTGTAAACAACAAGAGGTAGTTGTGATTGGTCGCAGTAAACATATGTTCAACGAAATCCTCATTTCTCGTTTTGGCTCCGCGTGAACCAGTTCCTCCTCTACTTTGAACTCTATATTCGTCCATAGAAGTTCTCTTGATATACCCCAAATTAGAAATAGTGATTACTACTTCTTCGTTTGGAATCATATCCTCGATATTAATCTCACCATCATCATAGGTGATTTCGGTTCTTCTTTCATCACCAAATCTTTCCTTAATATCTTCTAACTCCTCAACAATCATTGCCATTTGAAAATCTGGATCTTCTAAAATTCCTCTTAAGTCTTCTACTTTAAGCAAAATCTCATCGTATTCAGCTCTAATCTTTTCTCTTTCAAGACCTGTCAGCTTTGAAAGCTGCATCGCTAAAATTGCTTTAGCTTGAAGCTCGGTCATTAAATTTCCATCTTCTGGAAAAAGGTCGTCTGATTGTATTTGGATAAGCGGATTAAATTGCTCGAAGAATTTCTTTTTATCCGTAACAAAATCCCCTTTCATTAATCCAATCTTAGCTTCTTCAGGATTTTTGGACGCTCTGATTAAGTCAATTACCTTATCGATATAATCGATGGCAATCAATAAACCAATAAGAATATGCGCTCTCTCTAAAGCTTTTCTTAGTTCAAATTTTGTTCGTCGAACAATAACTTCCTGACGGAAATTCACAAACTCAACAATGATTTGCTTAAGGTTCAATAATCTCGGACGACCATTAACTAAACAAACATTATTAACTCCAAAAGAAGTTTGAAGTGGTGTGTATTTATAAAGTTGACTCAAAATAACACTCGCCATTGCATCTCTTCTTACCTCAACAACTACCCTTACTCCATTTCTATCTGACTCATCTCTTACATCAGTAATTCCTTCAATTTTCTTACTGGTAACCAATTCAGCTATTTTAATAACTAAATTTGCCTTATTGACTTGATAAGGAATTTCCGTAATAATGATGACTTCTTTACCATTTTTATCAGCTTCAATGTTGGCTTTTCCTCTTAATATTACTCGACCCCTACCCGTTTCGAAAGCTTCTTTTACACCAGACATTCCATAAATGATACCTCCTGTAGGAAAATCAGGCGCCTTGATATGCTCCATCAATCCATCCGTATC
>CALHBQ010000007.1 GCA_937930815.1 uncultured Saprospiraceae bacterium
TCAATGATTTATAGTAGAAAAATTGTTTTTTGAATGCGGGAAGGAATTCTGCCATTTTTATAAATATTATTTGCGAACCATCATAGGAACTTCCTTCATCACCAACTGCACTGTTTCTCTAATTCGATGCTCCATCATTACTATTTTTCCATGTTTTAAACTTTCAACCAACGGTTTTTGGAAATGACGAATGGTAATTAATTCAAGGCCTTTTTCAATCGTAACTTCAAAATCTTCTTTCATTGCCTCTACGAAATTTTCAACTCTATCATCAATATCATTTACACAAATATCGAAACTAATCGCCGTGTTTTGCATCATATTTACCTGCAAGCGCTTCTCCGCTATTTCCTCAAAAATATTCTTTATGTGATGCTCCGCCACAAAAGAAAAATCTTTGGTGGAGATATTCAACATCACTTGATTTTTCTCAACTGCAATCATTGGCGGATAACTCGAATTTACATCGGAAGTAATCATAGTTCCCTCTGCAGATGGATTTTCATATGATTTTACATAAAGAGGAATGTTCTTATTTTGAATCGGTTTTATGGTTTTTGGGTGAATCACTTTTGCACCATAATAAGTCATTTCAATTGCTTCCCGATAACTCAGTTTGTCAATTTTTGTAACTTGATCAAACAACCTTGGATCGGCAGTCATCACCCCTTCCACATCTTTCCAAATCGACATACTTTCTGCATTCAAACAAAAGGAAAAAATGGCCGCTGTGTAGTCAGATCCTTCTCTTCCCAAAGTCGTCGTATTGTTATCAGCGGTAGATCCTATGAATCCTTGAGTAAGGACAAATTTACCTGATTCCACAATCGGAGCCACTTGTTTTTTAGCATTGGCTTCGGTCTCTTCCCATTGAACCCAGGCATCTCGATACAATTCGTCTGTTCGTATGATTCCACGTGCATCCAGCCATTGAGTGGGTAAATCTTGACTATTGAGATAGGCTGTCAAAATTTTTGAAGAAAGCAATTCACCAACCGAAACGATTTGATCATACATATAATCATAGGCCTCAGGCTCATCTTCCAAAATCCATTCGATTTCTACAAAAGTGTCATTTAAGTCATGGTAAACTGGGTGTTTTTCACCAAATAACTCATTGCAGATTTGATAATGGAACTGCTTTATTTTTTCTAAAACTTCGTTTGCTTTTCCAGTTTGATTAAAGTGTTCTTTAAGAACCCCTTCAAGCGCATTGGTGTTTTTGCCCATCGCAGAAACGATAATCACCAACGGATTTCCTTTTTCCTTTTGTAAAATATTCCCGACGTTTCGAATACTCTCTGCATCCTTAACCGATGCTCCTCCGAATTTATAAACTTTTAAATTTTTAGGCATGTAATCTCCTGATTGTGAGTTGAATATGATGTTTAAGGTTGAAAGTTATCGGTTGTAGGTTCAGAGTATGATTCGTTTAACTTTTAACCTTAAAATTTCAACAAGGTTCATTCTATCACCAGTCGTAAACTGATCCTTTTTTTAATGAAAAATTTAGGTCGCAAAGAAACTAAAAACTAAATAAGCTTTTCTAATTCTACAACTGCTTTTTTTCCTGATTCATATCCCAATTCATAAATCTCTTTCCATTTCAAAAATTGGAAAATATGATAATTGGTAATTCCTTCTGGTTCAATTATAAAATCGCAAAGCTTAAGACTTGGTTGCATATTCGATTGCAAAGACAAATCAAACGCACGTTCTGCGATGCCCATAATGTTTCTTACTTTTTCTTTTGGAATGGGGAGTTTTGGACGGACATTAATACCAATCAAAAAATCAACTTTGTCTCGGATTGGCTGTGTTGGCAAATTCATCAAAACGCCACCATCGGTATAAATTTTTCCATTTAACTCAATCGGTCGAAACGCTAACGGAACGGCCGAGGAAGCCATGACTGCTTTCGCCAAAACGCCTGAATTGATAATTTCAACGTCACCTGATTCTAAATTGGCAGCAGCCAAATAGAACGGCAGATTCAATTCTTCAAAGGTTTTAATTCCTAAAAAATCGTCTAACAACTTCTCAAATGAAGCTAAACTCGCCATTCCACGCCATGGATTTGAAAAACTTAATGCTCTAAAGCCAACAGATTTTTCAACAAAAGAAAGCATTTCGTCTGCTGATTTTCCACGGCAAACCATCGAGCCAATAATTGCTCCAGCACTTGTTCCAGAGACAATATCTGGTTTGATTCCAGCTTCTTCAAATGCTTTCATCACGCCAATATGTGCGATTCCTCTTGCTCCACCACCTGAAAATGCAAAACCGATTTTCATAAAAATTAACTTTGATTGCAAAGTTAACATCAAAAGTGTGGTAATTTTGTTGATACCGTTAAAGAATAACAAAACAATGAAATTGAAATTAGGATTTTCACCCTGCCCAAATGATACTTTTATGTTCGATGCCATGATTCATGGCAAAATCGATACAGAAGGATTGGAATTTGAAGTGGTCATGGAAGACGTTGAAAAACTCAATCAGTTGGCTTTCGCCGAAAGTTTAGACATCACTAAATTGAGTTATCATGCTTTTGCTCATTTGACAAAGGCATATAAGTTGTTAGATGCGGGAAGTGCTTTAGGAAATAATTGCGGACCAATCCTAATCGCTAAAAAATTCCTCTCTCCTATCGAAATCAATAATTCGTTAATTGGTATTCCTGGAAAAATGACGACTGCGAATTTTCTTCTTTCGTTGGCATATCCTAATGCTAATAGTAAAAAGGAAATGCTCTTTTCAGATATTGAACAAGCATTATTAGATGGAGAAATTGACGCAGGCCTTATTATACATGAAAACAGATTCACCTTTCATGAAAAAGGATTGGTGAAATTATTGGATTGCGGTGAGTATTGGGAATCAACCACTCAGCTACCCATTCCACTTGGTGGAATTGTGGTGAGTTCTAAGTTGCCCTTAGATATTCAGCAAAAGGTAAATCGTGTAATGAAAAGAAGTGTAGAATATGCTTTCAAAAATCCAAAAGCTTCAAAGAGCTTTGTAAAAGAACATGCTCAAGAAATGGATGAGATCGTGATGCGCCAACACATTAATCTATATGTAAATGAATATTCAGTTTCACTTGGAGCAAAAGGAAAAAAAGCAGTTGAAACCCTATTTGAAGAAGCCAAACGCAAAAAAATAATAGAAAATCAAAACATAGATATTTTTATACATTAATTAAAATCGTAATACTTGGCACAGATATTGCAATTTATATTAATGTGTAAGTTTTGGTTAAAGAATTGTAAGATTCGTTTTTTTCCGACCCGTGAGAATTCCTCACGGGTTCTTTTTTTTATAGCCAATCCTCTACCAATTCCTTTTTATTTCATTTCTCATTTTTAGCAATCACATTGTCGGTTACATGAAGATATTCCGTGTCCTAAGCGAAGCCAAAGGGGACATAAGCAGAGATAAATTTTTCACTCTTGTTGACTTCGGCTTCGCTCAGCCAACGCATTTTATAATTGACCGTAAATGTAGTTTACGAATAAAACAATCTATCAATTACGTTTTTATTGTACATTTAAATCAATGATAACCAGCTATTTGAGTTAAATTAAATTTTAAATATATTAAAATTCAATAATACTTGGCACAGATATTGCAATTTATATTAATGTGTAAGTTTTGGTTAAAGAATTGTAAGATTCGTTTTTTTCCGACCCGTGAGAATTCCTCACGGGTTCTTTTTTTTTATAACCAACCTCTACCAATTCCATTCTATTTCATTTCTCATATTTAGCAATCACATTGTCGGTTACATGAAGATATTCCGTGCTCTAATCGAAAACGAAGGGGACATTAGCAGAGAAAGTTTTTCACTCTTGTTGACTTCGGCTTCGCTCAGCCAACGCATTTTAAAATTGACCGTAAATTTAGTTAGCGAATAAAACAATCTATCAATTACGTTTTTATTGTACATTTAAATCAATGATAACCAGCTATTTGAGTTAAATTAAATTTTAAATATATTAAAATTTCATAATACTTGGTACAGATATTGCAATTTAAGTTAATGTGTAAGTTTTGGTTAAAGAATTGTAAGATTCGTTTTTTTCCGACCCGTGAGAATTCCTCACGGGTTCTTTTTTTTATAACCAACCTCTACTATTTCTTTCCTATTCATTTCCCATTTTCAGCAATCACATTGTCGGTTACCTTTTTCATAAAATCACATTTCAATCAATGTGCATTTTATTTAATATCTAAATATCTAATTATCATTCAGTTAAAAGAATTTATATTTATCAAATAACAATAAATCATAATACTTGGCACAGATATTGCAATTTAAATTAATGTGTAAGTTTTGGTTAAAGAATTGTAAGATTCGTTTTTTTCCGACCCGTGAGATTCCCTCACGGGTTCTTTTTTTTACACTCCTCCCTTTATTATTGGCAATTCCTTTTTTACATTCTGTAAAAAGTATTTCTTTGCATCGCTTATCTAAGTCTTCAATATTAAACACACAAATCAAAAGGAATTACCTATGATAATCGGGGTACCAAAAGAAATTAAGAACAACGAAAATAGAGTCGCTCTTACTCCAGCAGGAGCAATGGAGTTGACTAAAAGGGGGCATGAGGTTTATGTTCAAAAAACAGCTGGTCAAAGTAGTGGATTCAAAGACAAAGAATACATTGCCGCTGGTGCAGCAATTCTTCCTAACATTGAAGCAGTTTATGACATTGCTGAAATGATTATGAAGGTAAAAGAGCCAATCGAGCAAGAATATAAATTGGTCAAAAAGGACCAGTTATTATTCACTTATTTCCATTTTGCATCATATGAGCCATTGACAGAAGCGATGATCAAAAGTAAAGCAGTTTGTTTGGCTTACGAAACTGTCGAAACGCCCGATAGAAAATTACCGCTTTTGATTCCAATGTCAGAGGTTGCAGGTAGAATGGCTACTCAGGAAGG
>CALHBQ010000008.1 GCA_937930815.1 uncultured Saprospiraceae bacterium
TCTGATGGTACGAAAATCAAAGCACCTGTGGTGGCAATTGCAGCTGGTTTAGGTTGTTTTGAACCACGAAAGCCACCACTTCCTAATCTATCTCAATTTGAGAAAAAAGGAGTTGATTACATCATTAAAGACCCTGAAAAGTTTCGTGATAAAAAAGTAGTCATTGCAGGAGGAGGAGACTCTGCTTTGGATTGGTCGATATTTTTAGCGGATGTTTCGAGTGAAGTAACTTTAGTACACAGACGTTCAAGTTTTAGAGGAGCATTGGATTCAGTAGAAAAGGTTATGGATTTAGCGAAAGCTGGAAAAATCAATCTCGTCACAGAAGCAGAGATAACTGGTTTGAACGGCAATGGGAAATTGGATAGCGTAGAAATAACGCATAAAAATGAAGGCAAAAAGAAGACCATTGAGGTCGATAATTTTATTCCACTTTTTGGGCTTTCGCCGAAATTAGGACCAATCGCCGAGTGGGGTTTGAATATTAATAAAAACGCGATCGAAGTTGATACCTTAGATTATTCTACCAATGTAGATGGAATCTATGCAATCGGCGACATCAACACTTACGAGGGCAAATTGAAATTGATCCTTTGTGGTTTTCATGAAGGCACCATTATGGTTCAATCTGCGTTCAAAAGAATCTACCCTGATAAAAAACTAAGTTTTAAGTATACCACCGTCAACGGCGTAAATGGTTTTGAGTAAATGAAGGAAAGTATAAACATAATAATCATAGATCGACAAGACGTTCCGCACGAAATCGAAGTGCCTTTGGGCGTCGATCTTAATCTAATGGAAGTCGCTAAAGCATCAGAATTGCCAGTGGAGGGAACTTGTGGCGGCATGGCACTTTGTGCTTCTTGCCATTGCTATGTTCAGAGCGAGCATGATATTTTTGACCGCAGTGATGATGAGGAAGACATGCTTGATCAGGCTTTTTTTGTAGAGGATAATAGTCGCCTGAGTTGTCAGATCAAAATGGAAGAGGAAATAGATGGTTTAGTAGTAAAGTTGGCTGAAGTTGGAGATTGATTTTATTTTTGATTTAAAATAAGAAAGGCTCTTCCGAATATAATGGAAGAGCCTTTCTTGTTTTAAATCGGAGTCGATTCGTTATCTCCTCATTTTGTCAACGATTTGAGCATGTGTTTCTTGAATATCTTCACAATCACAGCCTCTTGTTGGTTTGCAATCATCAATCGGTAAACTTTTTATCACTCTACTATAGCTATTTGGATCAACGTCCTCTCCTCCCATATTATCTGAAATATAATCAAGTACCTTCGCCAAATGGTCGCAGTTAACCAGATTTCTTTTATCTGAAGTCAATTCTTCAAGTGTATCTTCGAAGCTTGCAGAACCTTTTGTACTGTCATTTCTATCAGAAGTTCTTGTAGTTCTTCTATCATCATCTGATCTTGTTGTTCTGTCAGATTGAGCTTCTAAAGAAGTAAAACCAATAAATGCGAATGCCGCTAATAAGAGAATCTTTTTTATTTTTTTATTTTTATTAAAATTGATAATCCCCAATAAGGGTTTAGAACATTAGAAATTGCTTAATAAAGCAACTTCTACTATATAATCCCTTGAGAATGAAAAAGGTGACCCTAATTTTTAAAATTATTTTGAATCAGCCATTTTGTCTTTAGCTGTCAGACTCCCAAACCATGCTTATATGTGGAATGCCATCCTCTAAATATTCTTCTCCAATTGGCGCAAAACCTAATCCTCGGTAAAATTTATCTAAATAACATTGAGCGCTGATTTTGATTTTCTTATCTCCGAAAATGCGCTGTATTTCTTCAATTGATTTTTTCATCAAAATTTTGCCGGAACCATTTCTTCTTACTTTTTCGGAAGTCAATACCCGTCCGATTGAAGGATATTCTTCGTAAGAAGTTCCTTTAGGTACAAGGCGAGTGTATCCAATCAAATCGTTTTCTTGGTCAAATGCCAGTAGATGAAAACTACGCTGATCTTTACCATCTAAGTCTTGATAAACACAGTTCTGTTCAACAACAAAAACTTCTGAACGTAACTTTAGCAATGCATAAAGTTCATCCGAAGTTAAATCATAAAAAGGAACACATCTGAATCTGACCATAAGTTTATTTTGCTCAAAAATACTTTTATTCTGTTTTGATCTTGCTGATTTTACAAAAAAAATAAGCACCCGCGACAACGGATGCTTATTTTTTTGAAAGAGATAAATTAATATTGTGATTAAAAAATTGCCATTATAGGGGAAGGCTTAATCATACATCGCATCCAATCTGGAACTGGATCTCCTTCTTCTACAAGGAATTTTACTTCTTTATTATCTGTTACGAGATATTTCCATCTGTGAGATTCACCATCGCCAGTGAGGTAATTTCCAAAAAGTAATTCAAATTGAAATTCCCAACCTTCGCTTACTCTAGTCATTTTTATATCATTACCTTTTACGGCAGGTATTCCAAAATCAATTTCACTGATGCCGTCAATATTATAAATCTCATTACCAATAGCAGCAATGTTGACTGGCTTGCGAGAACGAATCGTAATTGCTTCTTGACTTTCGTTCCACTGGTATTGTTTTTCAATTCTTAAATTGAATTTTTGTAAAATACCATGAAATGCTTGGTTACTTCCGCTTCCAGTTTTTTGGCTAATCGTTTTAGCCCAAGTCTCATTTTCTTCAAAAATGACGACAACTCGCTCAATAGCAGGGTCTGGAAAAGTATGAATATTGCAATCGGTAAGGCTACGTGCTGTTTCGTCATTGAGGTAAATGCTTTTTAAGGCACCGTAAATCATCTCAATGTTCTCAGGTGGTATTTCTACGCCTAAGTATCTATAATCTTCCTTTTGGCCTTCCATGCGAAGCGCCAATCGTGCAGCGTCACGACGAAATTTTCTATCAATGTGCTTGGGGAATTCTACTTCTTCTGAAGCCGTTTGGGAGGTGGCATAAGATGCCGACCCTAAAAAAAGAATCGAGACCAATGCAATGAAATAAATAGGATTTTTCATTTGCGCGATGGATTAAATTTCCTGTTTGTGAGTATAGACCGGAGGTAGGATTGAAAGAGCGAACTTGCTATTAAAATGTTACTCCAGTATACTTTTTTGTACTACTATAGGAGGAAATCCAAAAACCGTGCAAACTTTTCCTAAATCGGCTGATTAACAGCAGATTGTATAAAAGGAAGTTGTTTAAAAACTCATGATTGGCTGCAAGTGGCAAATTTTATCCTGAATTACGTTAAAAATCCTCGTCGATACTAAGGTATCGCCTGTGCCCGCCCGTCTGCCATCGGCGGACTGGGTTTTTGCCTTATTCAGAATAAAATTTTCTCACTTTCGCGAAATCATGAATTCTTAAACAACTTCAAGAAATTCAACTGTGAAATAGCTGTTAAAATCGTTATATTATGCTAAAAGAGCGTTCTACTTCGATGAACTTCCCTTTGTATTGAACCGTTGTCAGTAAAACAAACTCACCGCCGCGCTTCATTTTTTTGAGTAATTTTTTAATATCATCATTTACATTGCCACGGCTTAGGGCTTCTTTAAGTTTTCTACCTTTTTTGTAAACGACTGCCAATTCAACTATATCTAAATTGTTGCCCATAGGATCTCTGACGGTGACTTTTTCGTTCGTATTGTTTAATAATTGTTGGCGGGTTACTGATTCTTTGGTGAGGGTTCCCCAAGCGAGTTCCATTTCTTCTTGCAGTCCACTCGCTTTCAATGAAAACTTAATAGGCAAGTTTAAAAGTACTTTTACTGGATTTCCTTTCATGACGCCAGGTTCCCAGTCAGGCATATTTTGTACAATTTCTAAAGCTACTTCTCCGCAGCCACCGCCGATATCTCGTACAACTTTTGGTGCAAAGATCTTCCCTGTTTCTGTTACGATAAAATCTATATAGACTGTTCCTTCGAGTCCAAGGGCTTTTGCCTTTTCGGGGTAACGAAGGAAGTCAGATATATATACGATTAAATTTCTATTGGAGCAGTGACGCTTATCGGCCGAACCATTTTCCAAATCTGAGCATCCAGGGAAATATGGCATTTCATCTGCGATGTTAAAAACTATTGGCTTATCAACTTGAGCTGAAAGATTCCAAAACATCAACACGCACAAAACAAGACTAGCTATTCTCATAGTAATTGAAAAGTTTTTTCTTTTCTAAGGAACATGAAAAGAATAAATTATACCAGAGGTGAATAATTATTTTTTCTTTGATTGAGGCAAAAAACGCAGACAATGCCTTAGCATTGGCGAGTATTTTTAACGAAAAGCAAAGGAAAAAGAATATTCAAACTGGTATAAGTTGTTTTTTACATGTTCCTAATGCAAAAATTGTTCGAAAAAAAAGGAGGCAAGTTGTGTAGTAGGAAATTTGAGTAGTTTGATTTAAATAATCGTCATTTTTGACAGAGCAGATTTTTTGCTAATCAAGGCAAAAAATAATTGCATAGCCGAGCTACGGAATTATTTTTTAACGAAGAGTAGTGGAAAACCTGTTTGTCACAAACGTGTCGATTTTTTGAATTAAACTACTTGTGAATACAAATTAAATATATTTATAATAGGAAAGCAAGTGCGAAAACTAAAAAGCCCCTGAAAAGATTAATTTCAGGGGCTTTTTAACGAAAGAAATAATTTTTAATACTTTCCGAAAGTAACTCTCGCTCCAGTAATCAACGAGAAGCTACTGATTCTATCTTGATTTGGGCCAAGGCCATTGTTATATCCAGGAAGCAAATATGCTTTTACACTCGGTTGTAAAAATAAACTCCAACGTGGATTTATCAATCGTTCAACTCCTACACCAAGGTTGGCTGTGAAGTAGCTGTTTTCTTCTAAACTTCCTCCTTCCAAGAGTCCATCAGTGAATTCTTTAGATTCTAATTTAGGACCAGGTTGTCCAGGTGCTAGTTGTGCAAATATGCCCGCAATATTGGAGTGGTCATAATCTGCTAACAATGCGATGTGCATCGATGCACCAGTTTGACCATAAAATTTCCAGCGAGTCAAATTCGAAAAGGTATATCGGAAGTTCAATGGAACTTCTAACATATTCAATTGGATTTTATCAAACTTAACTGCAATTGGAGGTCCAGGGCCATTTAAAAATTGAGTTGGAATACGAGGTTTGTAATCTTTCAAAGAGTAAATACCACCTGTTTCTACCTCAAGATTTTTATTTTTAAAACCAATAGAAACACCCGCTTGATAGCCTTGTGCGAATCTACTGTATTGATCCAATTCAAAGATTTCGTCATAAGGTGTTTGGATGTAGTTGTAATCACTACCAGTAAACATACTTACACGAACTTGTTTGATAGGAGAGAAAATTTTCGCAATAATTGCCTTTCCTCTAAATCGTTTCTTCTTGGAATCAATCTCAGTAATCGGTTCTTTTTGATCTAAAGAATTAATCTCCAATATTGCTTCTCTCGGCTCTATCGTTTGTTTTGGTCCTTTTGCTACAATTTCTGCGATGATTTCGGATTCGAATTCTTGAGCTTTTTCTATCTCAGCACTATTGTACAAAACTTTATTTAAGTTTTGAGTAGCAGTTGATGCTACGATTTCTTCAGCCTGAATCTCAGATGATTGTTCTTTAACTTCTTTTATATCGTTCTTCTCTATGGAAGCAATTGGCTGCTTAGTTTTGGTTTCTTTAGCGTCATCAAAAAGAATCGCATTTTTATAAGCAACCAATGCTTGCTTTTTCTTAGCGATTTGCTCTTTTATGTTTTTGAAAGGTTTGTTTACTTGCGTCGGGAAAACATTTACCAACGTAAAAATAGCCAATAGCACGAGTGCAATTTCTGCTACTTTATAACGAATCAATTTTCTGCGAATTGAGAATTCTTGTTTGATTCTTTCTGCCATTGCATCCCAGTTTCCGATAGGTTGCTCTGGTTGGACGTTTTCTATTTTTGTTTTTATTGCATGATCAAAGTCTTGTACCTCTTGTGGTTCGGGTGCCAACTCAGGGTCAACCATCATCTTGCTCATGAGCAAATCCCACGATCCGTCGTCTTTGGCTTCGAAGTCGCCAATTGCGTCCCTAATTTGATCATCAAAGTTTTTATCAGACATTATTATACTGCTACGTTTCCTGTTAAAATTGTTAATCTACTTTATTGTAGAAATTTGCTTGCTTGGTAAGTGATTTTTGAAGTTTTGTTCTTGCTTTTACTAGATTAGAACGCGAAGTACTTTCTGTGATACCGAGTTCCTCAGCGATTTCTCGATGAGAATAACCTTCGATAATATAGAGGTTGAAAACTGTCCGATAGGCAGGTGTCAACTTTTGTACTGCAATCAAAATTTCCTTTTCAGAAAATTGACTGATAGCATCTACATCGTAAGAGCTAATTTGATAAGCTTGATCAATATCTTCGGTTCGACGCCTTACATTTTTACGATAAAAATCTATCGCAGTATTGACCATAATTCGTCGAATCCAAGCAGAAAGGGAAGTACCTGGCTGGAATTTTGACATATTCTTGAAGACTTTTATAAACCCTTCATGTAGAATGTCCATCGCATCTTCTTTGTTGTTGGAGTACCGAAGGCACACCCCCATCATAGAAGAATAAAAATCTTCATAAAGCTTCTTCTGTGCCCAAAGTTCTTTGCGAACACAGGCTTTTAAAAAAGCTTCTTCGGAAAAATCCAGCGGTAAGGAAATATTCATAACCGGTTTCATGTCTTAAAAATAGACAGTATGTTCCGCTTCTCCAAATCAAATCCCCATTCTTGTACGAAGATCACTGTTAGCTTACTGTTAAAACAACGGTGAGTGTAAGGTAATTGCTGCTTTAGGAGGAAAAAAAGGTGAGAATTTGAGAGATTGAGAGCGCGAGAGATTCTCTCAAATTATTGGGTCTATTTTTAGATTATCTCTTCAAATTCATCGTTTTCTGCTTCAATAGAATTGCGCTTCAAGGTCATTAATCGAGCGATTTTCATTTCTTCGATTCCTTTTTCTACTTTTTGTAAAAGGGCGGCATCAATTTGTCGTTTGACATCGGGTAGTGATTCGATGCCTTGGCCGTCATCAAATTTGTAGGTTTGTTCTACATGTCCATCTTCAAATTTAACTGAAAAACGATTGCCGTTTTTGAAAACAGTTATTTTTAAACTCGAGTGCGGTATATCTCCAACGATTCTCATAAGTGGTATTTTTTGATTTGTTCAGTCATTAATTCGTAAATCTCTTTCCAGTCCTCAAACTTTTCTAAGTAATCTAAATGCCTTTCTATGGTCTCCTTGTCTCCTCTGATCGCTGGGCCAGTTTGCATGTTAGCAGGTTCGTTATTTCTGATTTTTTCAGCTGTTTCCAAGATCAATGGTCGAATCAAGTCAAATGGTAAGTCTTCCTTTTTTAAAATATTATTCGCAACAGCGAAAACGTGATTGGAAAAATTGTTGGCAAAAACCGCTGCAACATGTGCAATGCCGCGTTGCTCATCGTTGAGTGTATAAACTTTATTACTGATTTTGTTGGCGATGCTTTTTAGCAACTTCATATCAGCCGCTTCACTCGAAAAGAGACAAACAGGAATCTTAGACCAAGCAGGCCTTTTATTTATGTTGAAAGTTTGCAACGGATAAAAAACACCGTATCGCTCAAAGTAAGGTTTGAAAACCGTACTTGGCGTCGCTCCTGAAGTATGCGTTACTAAACTTTTTGAATCAATCACTTTGGTCAACTCAGCCGCTACATCGTCAATGAAATCATCATGTACAGCAAAAATGTAAAGGTCTGCATTCGGAATCACTTTTGACAAATCGTTCGTCCATTTTGAGTCAATTGCGGCAGCCAGTTTTTTTGCTTTTTCTGCCTTTCGGCTAAAAACCTGAATGACATTCTGACCACGTTTCTGCAATCGCTTTCCGAGTTGCGTTCCGACATTGCCCGAGCCAATCATTACGATGGAAGGTGAATTGTTTTTCTCTTTTTTCAAAAATAAAATTTTGGTAAAGATGGAAAAAAATGAGAAGGTAAACACCAAACGACTCGCTCAATTGCATCTTAATAGTACGCGCGCGATTTTTTAACCTTGAAGTTGTGATGGTTTTATTTCAACCTACAAATGATGCCCTTAACAGCTTCTTCTAAAATTTCGTAGATATGAAAAGTCGAAAATTTAAAAGTGCATCTGTGGATGCAAGTTCCACCGCCGACATAGCCTTTTTACTCCTCATTTTCTTTTTGGTGACAACGACTATCTCAAATGACCAAGGTGTTTTGGTTAAATTACCTCCCTATGTCGAAAATCAAGAACCCGAACCTCTCCCCGCCAAAAATGTATTTTCCGTTAAAATAAATGGGAACAATGAACTATTGGTGGAAGGAACGCAAATCGAAATGGAAGAACTCCGTCAGTCAGCTAAAGACTTCATTATGAATCCAGATAAATTGGAAAACCGGCCTGACAAACCTACAAAAGCAATTGTCTCCCTCATGAATGACCGAAACACCATGTACGGCACCTATCTCATGGTTTACAATGAATTGAAAGGTGCCTACAATGAACTTTGGGATGAAATGGCTCAACGAAAACATGATAAAAATTATGACCAGCTATCAGATGTAATGCAGCGACAGATTCGCTCAGCAATACCTTTGGTAATTTCAGAAGCAGAACCGACGGACTTCAAGTAGAACCGAAATTTATTTCGGTTAAAAAACGAATTTCAACACGTTTTAATTGAAAAAGTAAAACTATAGCTCCAAACTTTATTTTGATTCAGTTCGGTTGTTCGAATTTATAATTTGGGCAACCGTTTTTTTTATCTTAAAAATAGCGATTTTTAATTTTCATACCTGAAAATTCAAACCTTAAATCTGCATTTTATATACCTTTGTTTTGCTTAACCAAAATAAAAGAAATCTATGAGTGAAATCTCGACTCGCACAGTCAAAGACTTTGGTATTTGGCTGTCTGCTCAAGGCCTTGAAAGAGGCTATATTGTCCACCTTGACAATAAAACTTATCTCTCCTCTCCTGAATTGAGTTTATTTTCAAAAGAAATTACTTTTTCTCCTGATTATCAAAACCACGAAGGCATATTTTTCGAATATCAAAAAGAAACAGAGTCGCTTTTTGTAGCGGCAATTCATCGTACGGTGAGAGGAGCAGGGCAGGGTGGAACGCGTTTTCGCCAATACCCATCTGTTGGCAATTTGTTGACCGATGCGATGCGCCTTTCAAAAGGAATGACTGATAAAAACTCGCTTGCCAAAATCAATTGGGGTGGTGGAAAATCTATCATTCATTCGGAGCATAATCCAAAAACGGTTTCTAAAGAAATTCGTGAAAAAATATTCCTTGGTTTTGGGCAATTCATAGCGAGTCTCAACGGCTTGTATGTTTGTGCTGAGGACATGAATGTTTCGCCAGAAGATCTTGGTTTAGTGCATTCCGTCAATAGATACACGAACTGTATTCCTAAATCAATGGGCGGTTCTTCCAATCCAAGTTTCTTGACTGCAAGAGGTGTTTTTGCAGGAATTGCAGCAGGTTTGCAATTTATGGATGGTATCAACGATACTCAAAATATTGACCTTTCTGGCAAACATATTTTGGTGCAAGGTGCCGGAAATGTTGGTTTTAATGTCATCAAGCACATCATTGATCATGGTGGAAAAGTTTCTGTTTTTGAACCATACCAACCAGCTGTTGAAAAATTGATGGATACTTTTCCTGACATAAATATCATCTCAAACGCAGATGATATTTATGACATCGAAGCAGATATTTTTTCGCCAAATGCGATTGGTGCGATTTTGAACGATGATACGATTCCGCGTTTGAAAGTGAAAATGGTTGCTGGTGGTGCAAACAATCAATTAAAAGATCCGGTTAGACATGCAAAAATGCTCCACGAAAGAGGCATTGCTTATGTACCTGATTTTTTAATTAATAGAATGGGGATTGTGAATTGTTGTGATGAGCAGTACGGTTATTTGCCAGAAGCAATTGAAGAACGATTGGCCGAAATTCATCCAGAAGTAATTGAGCTCCTCAAACTTTCTAAAGTAGAAGATAAATCACCTCAATTCAAAGCATTGGAATTGGCGACGGAGCTTTCTTTGGTTCCTCATCCGATACATGGGCATAGAGGTGCAAAGATTTTGAAGTTTTTGATGGAGAATCCAGAATCCGTTTGGTTTATGAGGAATTTTGAGACTGAGCTGGTTAGTTAGGAATTCAGTTAGATTTAAAAAAGCCTCTTTTCAACTAATATGAAAAGAGGCTTTTTTTTAATTTCTAATACGACTTATTGATTTTTCTCCTCCTTCACCCATCCTTCTGAATTGGCAAATGATTTCACCAATTTAGATAGCCCAGTCAATTTCTCAGGGACTTTATAATAAAGGTGGATTGTCTTTTCTTTTTTACTGTCGTTGTAGGTCAGATAAGTTGAAGGAAGATCTGTGATGTTACCCTTGTACTCATCTTTATAAGAGAAAAAATCTCCATTTTCAAAAGCTTGAAAAAGACCTTCAACTTGCTTTTTGGTGTATTGCTTTTCTTTCTTACCTTCTACAGCGACAAATCTCGTTCCTTCATAATCTGCTAGCCCTTCGTCAGTAATTTTGAAAGTATAAATTGGGCAAGTACCATAACAACCCGTCGTTTTTACCATAATAAATGGGTGGTTGCCGCCATCATGATCATGGTCTGAATCATCACATTTTTGACTCATCAAAATAAGTGAAACTGCGATAAGAAATAAGAATTTATTCATTGTCGTTTGTTTTTGATTTTAAAATGATTGGTGGGGGAGTCGTAGATAAAGGTATCAAAATCTTAATTCAAAGGTAAAAAAGCGGATTTGCTTCCTGATACTTTCGATTCTAAAAACTGTTTACCTGTAGCTTTTAGTGTTTCTTCGATTGGAGTGTATTCAAAATTTAAGAGTTCTTTTGATTTGTCGTTTTTGTATTCAAAAAAGTGTTTGGTGGTATTTGCATTTTCTTTGGTGTAGAGCGGGTTGGCACCCGTCAGTTTAGAACGAAGCCATTCCAATCGCCAAGCGATAGCACTTAGTAGGGGAGATATTTCTTTTGTAGGAACTTTAGCTTCCATTGAATTAGCGATTTGGGCAAAGATGTTTTTATAACTCAAATTTTTGTCGTTCAAAATCATTCGTTCATTCACGACATTGCTGTTCATCAATTGAATCATCGCTTTTGCTACATCTCTCACGTCAACCATTCCTGTCCCTCCTTTTGGAAAATAAGGGAAGTTTTTAGAAAGTGTTTTGAACATTTTCGGAGTGCCTTCTTCCCAAAAACCACTTCCCATGATGAGTGATGGATTGACGATTCCAACATCTAATCCTTCTGCCATTCCGCGCCAAACTTGCATTTCTGCGCTGTATTTACTTTTGGCGTAATTGCTATTTAGGTCATTGTGTTCCCATGTTGCTTTTTCGTCAACGGTGGTCGTGTTTTCGACTCTTCCTAGTGCGGCGATAGAGCTGGTGTGAATTAGTTTTTCAATATTCTTTTCGAGTGCGACGTTGACGATGTTGGCAGTGCCGCCATCATTGACTTCCATCATTCGATTTTTGTCTCTGGGTTGAAACGAAACCATTGCAGCGCAATGATAGATTTGTTCAATACCTTCCATCGCTTCTTCCAAAAACGGAATGTCTAAAATATCACCTTCTATCCATTGAACTTTGTCTTTGATTTCGATGACCAAATCCATTCGGCTATTCTTTCGCTTAGTGGCTTTTACATTTTTAAAACCATAAGAAACCAAATAGCGCAAAAGATAGGAGCCCAAAAAGCCCGTTCCGCCAGTGACCAGTATTGCTTTATTTAAATTCATAAAAATGAAAAGGTGACATCTTCCGCAAAGATGTCACCTTTTTTAAGAAAAGGATTAGGTAAAATAGAATTAATTATGATTCCTTGTCCTGAGTGCTTCTTGCGCCATGCTTTTGAGCTCAGAGTGATAAGCGACTCCCTCTCTTCTTGCTACAGAAACACCTTTTTTGTTTAAAAATATTAAAGTAGGATATGCTTTTACTTCAAATATTCCAGCGAGATTTGCTCCTGCTTCACTTTCTGCATCTATTTTCATACTCAAAAAATTGTCATTGAAATATCGACCAATTTCTTTGTCTGTAAAGACATCTTCATCCATCAATTTGCAAGGCATGCACCAAGTTGTGTAAAAATCCAGAAAGACCATTTTATCTTCATTTTCAGCGCGTTCCAAAACTGGCATTAACATGTCGGATTCTACAAAGTTGATTTCATACTTATTAGCCTTTGCGTTTCCACTAACTAATTGTTTGCTTTTGCAACCTGTCGAAAAAACAAAACCCGCTACCAAAAAACAAAAAGTCAAAAATTTCGGAATGGTCATATATTTTGTATTTGTGAGGAATTAACCTCATTAAAACGCGACGAATAGCCGAAATTTATTACAAGTCAACTATTAACACTAACCTAACGTATTGAGTGCAGGAAAGTTATGTATTGCTATTTAAAGACTATTGTCTTCTTACGAAATCGGGGCTTTACGATTTGAATACTTCTATATCCTTATTTTTAACAATTAAATCTGTGAATTTACCTTTGAACCGAGTTGCTCTTACGATGTGATTATCAATCCAATGGTAGTTGCCGCCACGTGGTTTCCCCATCAATAGACCATGATATTTAAAATCATGTTTTTTGAGCCAGAATTCAGTAACTTCCCTGTGTTCTTCTGTTCTCGAAGTGAAGAACGTAATGATGTGACCTTCATCATACCATTTGTTCAGTATTTTTAGGGCATCAGGAAAAGGGAGTACGGTACCCATTCTTTCTGGCTCTTCATTTGGGACATCTTCTGTTACAGTTCCGTCAATATCAATTAGGTAGTTCTTTATTTCGTCCGGTAGTTGAGGACTGATGGATTCACCTTTTTCGTTAAAGGTTTTTTTGAGATTGTCGTCGTGACTCATGATTTCTTATTTTTACTTAGAGTGAGCGTATAAATTTGAAAAAAAATTAAGCTACAAATATACAAAATTACTTAAATAGATGTTTTGGTATTTATTTTTTGCTCCACCACGTCGAAACTAAAAAGGCAGAAATTAGATTCCAAACGCCCCACCAAGCAGCTATCAGCAACATTCCCCCTGAATTTTGGAAAAAACTAAAAATTACGACTAAGCCCAAACCCGCATTTTGAATGCCTGTTTCTATAGAAATTGTTCTACAATCTTCTTCGGGGAGTCGGTTTATTTTTCCAAAATAATAGCCGATTATGTATGCAATCAGATTGTGAATGATGACTAAGAAGAAAACATGATGGAGGTGCTCAAGGATGTTTTGCAAATTAGAAAGCAAAGCTCCAATGACTAAAGCAACAAAAATTATCATGGAGATTATATTTACTGGTCTTCTTAGTTTTTGAGCCCAAAGTGGTTTTTTATTTTTTATTAAAATTCCAATAAAAAGTGGTAAGACGATAAGTTGAAAAATAGTTATAAAAATCGCCTTTTTATCTAATGCTATAGTTTTCAACAACACTGAAGTATCAGGGATGATTTTGGCTAATAATGAAAAAATAAGTGGCGTTGTAACTAACGCCAAAAGGGTAACTATTGAAGTCATTGTGATGGATAAGATCGTATTTCCTTTTGCTAAGTGAGTGGCGTAGTTGCTGATATTTCCACCAGGACAAGAAGCAATTAGTACTAATCCCAAAGCAATACTTGGATATGGGTTCGTAACGTAAATAAGCAAAAGGGTAAATATCGGTAGTAAAACCCATTGAGAAAACAGCCCTATAAATACCTTTTTTGGTTGTTGAAATATCTTTTTAACCTTATCAAGATGTATTTCTAATGCTACTCCAAAAGTTAGAAAACCAAGGCAAAAATTTAGTAGTGCCAAATTGTTGTCACTAAAATTGATAACGATCTGGTCAATTTCATTCATCGTTTTTATTTTTCCATAGTTCCCAAAGTTTCATTTCCCTTAGGAATACATATTGGGAATTAGATTTTGCAACGAAAAACCCAATAGTACCATCCAAAAACCCAAGTTTGAAAAAATATTCTAATACAAATCGATAAAGCGGTTTTAATACAATTCTAAACACATTAGTCTTTTTTCTTTGGTTGAAAAGGTGTTGAGCAGCAGACGTGCT
>CALHBQ010000009.1 GCA_937930815.1 uncultured Saprospiraceae bacterium
AAGGCTCCTATTTCAGGAAATTCTCGTTATGGAAAACTATATGTAGGAAGACATAAATATGGTAGAAGTACTCAACCAGGAAGATTGATGCAACACCAAGGAAAACCTACAGTTTTCTACGGATATGGAGGAGCAGAGAAATTAGCCAAGACTAATATTGAAATGTTGGTTGTAGGTAGGCAATCGGCACCACCCGCAACAGTGCCAGCACCAACGCCTACTCCAACACCTACAACCAATACTCCAAAAGAAGTAGCCAAGTATCCGGTATCAAGTGGAAATAGCGATTTGGTATGGGCACCTAAAGGTACACGTAGTGCCGTAGTAGGGGGAGTTGAAGGACGAAACAAATTGGTAGTCTGTAGATGCATTCATAACGGCGTTCAATATTCCGGAAAGGTAGTCGGCAACAATTGTAATGTCGCAAGTGGTTCAAAAGAATTTTACACTTCTGATTTCGAAATCTTAGTCAATAAAACTGGGGTTAATGAGCTTTGGACTACCCTCAAAAATAACAGAATGCCAAGAGAAGCAGTAAGAGCTGGCAAAGATGTAGATGGGACGATTTATTACGTAGGTAGGGTGACAAGACGAGACGGAAGCAAGCACCCAGGCAAAGTGTCTGAGTACAGAAATCAATATACTTGTGAATACGGTTACGGCGGTAGAAAATACACGGATAATCAATTTGAAATTTTGGTTTCTCAACAAAAGCAAACACAAGGAACTGGTAGTACAAGGAATACAACTACAAGTACAAGGAGAACGACTACAAGTACACCTCCACGAAATACTACACCAAGAAATACTTCAACGCCGCCAAGATCAAACTCGAACAATAGTTCTGCAGGTGAATTGGTTTGGGCGCCGAAAGGAGATTCAGGTGCAATGATAGGAGGTAATGCAAAGGGGAGTGATTTCGAGATTTGTCGTTGTAAGTATAGAGAGGTATATCACTCAGGTAAAGTAATTGATGGAAAGTGTCATATAGGTAGAAACCGAAAAGAGATTACTAAAGACGACTACGAGGTCTTAACCAATCCTAGAGGATTGACCACCAAGTGGGTGAAACCTTCACGATCTCAAATAAAAAAGGCCGTAGTTGCTGGTACATCGCGATATGGTAAATTTTATGTAGCACGCCACACTCGCTCTAACGGAAGTATTCATCCGGGAAGAGCATTGGTGAATGGAAGTAAAGTGAAAGTATTCTATGGCTTTTTTGGAAAAGAAATAGGAACCACCAATAATATTGAAATCTTGATTGTAGAATAGCGTATAACACCTAATCACTAAATGAAAATTTTTGGCCTGCTCAATTGAGTAGGCCTTTTTTTTGTTTTTAATTGTATGATAATCAGTGTTTTATGTTTGAGCCACATGGATGTGTGGTATAGATTCTGGGTATGCGATTGTAGCTTTAGGGTACGTAATTTTGACTCTCAAAAGATTTTATTCATAACATCCTTTACTAATAATTATTACCTAAAATTTTAAAAAATGAACAAGCAATTAAATTTTGATTTGTCCTATTTAGCGCAAAATAAGGAGACCAATTTTTTGAGCACTTTTTTAGTGCTATTTTTTATCGGGATTAGTTTCGCATTGAATGCTCAAACTAATTCTGAACAAAATAATGTACCAGTCAAATTTTCAGTAGAAAGTGATAATGCTGATTTGGCTTGGGCACCTATAGGTTCCCGAAATGCAGTAGTCGGAGGTAAAGAAAATTATAGAGATTTATTAGTTTGCAGATGTACTTATGAAGGAATGCAGATGTCTGGAAAAGTTGTTGGTGGCAATTGTAATGTTGCAAGTGCTACGAAAGAATACTATACTTCTCAATATGAAGTGTTAGTTAATAGTACAGGAGCAACTGAAACATGGAAAAAAAATAATGCGAATCAAGTACCTGATGGAGCCGTAGTTTCTGGTAAGGATAAAGATGGTACTATTTACTATGTAGGCAGGGTTACAAGATCAGACGGGAGCAAACACCCAGGTAGAGTTTCTGAATACCGGGGACAATTTACATGCGAATATGGATACAGTGGAAAACGATATTCTGATACTGTTTTTGAAATATTGGTAGCTGAGGTAGATCAAAATACAACTAATCAAAAACCAAGTTATGATACAAGAAGTATACGGTTAGCCTTACAGAGAGGAGGAGTAGATTCTCATAATATTGGTAGAGCTACCTCGCTTGTGATTTCCCAAATAAAAAGTGGAAACTCTTCAGCTAATGCGATTTCAAAGGCGATTTCAACATATAATAAAACAAGTTATTATACAAAAAATATAGAATCAGCCTTAAGGAAAAGAAAAGTAGATAGTCAAGATATTGGAAGAGTTACCAAACTCGTGGTTTATCATATAAAAAAAGGAAAATCTCCATCTGAGGCACTTTTATATGTTCTTTTAGAAGATAGTGATATAATTTTTGAAACAAGAAGTATACAATTAGACTTAAAGAAAGGAGGAGTAGATACTCGTAATCTTAGGGAAGCTACTTCGTTTGTGGTTTTCGAAATAAGAAATGGAAGCCGTTCAGCTAATGCGATTTCAAAGGCGATTTCAAAATATAATAAAACAAGTTATCAAAAACCAAGTTATAATATAGGATATATTCAGTCAGCCTTAAAGAAAAGAGGAATAGCTTCTCGAAATATTGGTAGAGCTACCTCGCTTGTGGTTTCCGAAATAAAAAGAGGAAGCTCTTCAGGTAATGCGATTTCAAAGGCGATTTTAAAATATAGAAATAATTCTAATGCTGATAATTCAGCTTCATCAAAAGAATTGGTTTGGAAACCAAAAGGCTCATTATCAATAGTTGATGGTGGTATCGAAAATGGAAATAGTTTGGGGATTTGCCGTTGTGAATATCAAGGAGCCAAACATTCTGGAAAAATTGTTGATCGAAAATGTAATTTTGGGAAAAACGGAAAAGAAATAGTTAAGGCTGAATACGAAGTTTTAACTAATCCAGCTAATATAAGGACAAAATGGGTGAAGCCAAAAGGGGTTACTATTCCAGAAGGGGCAGTAGTCTCAGGTGAAGTCCAAAATCGGAAGTTGTATGTGGGAAGAGTTAAGCTAAAAGAGGGTAGTGTTCATCCTGGTAAAGTTACAATGACAGGAAATAATTTGATGATTTATTATGGATATGGTGGACGAGAACTTAGCAGCCGAAATTTTGAAATATTGACTCAACAGTAAATTTCATATAATATTGAGTCACTCCTTGATTTGGGAGTGACTCAGTTTTTATAGTTCAATCTGCTGAAACTCAATCTCCGCTTCTTTT
Organism: uncultured Saprospiraceae bacterium; assembly: GCA_937930815.1. Classification (GTDB taxonomy): domain Bacteria; phylum Bacteroidota; class Bacteroidia; order Chitinophagales; family Saprospiraceae; genus JAGQWW01. The sequence continues at coordinate 3,308 of CALHBQ010000009.1, forward strand.
AAAATCTTAGCCCCTCGCTCAAGATGCGTATCCGTAATAAAAACTTGACCGAAGTTTTTATGATTCAAAAGTTTCAACAAATGAGCGACACGTTGATCATCCAATTTTGCAAATATATCATCGAGCAAGAGTAGGGGCGTAACGCCTTTGTGCAAACGCAATAGCTCATACTGCGCCAATTTTGCAGAAAGAATAAACGACTTCAATTGCCCCTGAGAAGCAAACCGCTTGAGTGGAAAATCATCCATTTTAAAAATCAAATCATCTTTATGGATTCCCTCCGTGGTGCGACCCGTGTATCGGTCTTTTTCCATCGTTCTTTCAAAGATGAGTTCAGGTTTTTCTTCATTCAAACCAGATTTGTATTCGCAACTGATTGTTTCTTTCTCACCTGAAATTTGTTTATAAAATTGATTCAAATAATGGCTAAACTGAATCATAAAATCACTCCTCAACTCATGAATCGTACTGGCCAAGGGACAAAGTTGCTCGTTGTAAGTTCTAACCAAAGCCGCATCGTAATTTCTATTTTCTATAAAACCTTTGAGGGCGGCGTTCCGCTGTTTTAGTATTCGATTGTAAGCCATCAATGCATTCAGATAGGGTCGCTCCATTTGAGATAAAACATTGTCTATCAGCAATCTACGACTTTCGGAGCCATCCAAAAGTAATAAGGAATCATCGGGCACGACCATCACGACTGGAAAGATTCCGATGTGGTCTGCCAATCGTTCAGCAGCTTTGTCGTTGATTTCAAAATCTTTGATTTTTTTGGATGGCTGCACTTTTGCCACCACTTTCAATTTCTTTTTCTTCTTTTTGAAATGACTTTCTAACCGAAAGAAATCTGCTTTTTCATCATTTGCTTTTCGCAAAATATTCCTATCCGAACCCGCAAAACGACTTTTGCACATACAGAGATAATAAATCGCATCGAG
>CALHBQ010000010.1 GCA_937930815.1 uncultured Saprospiraceae bacterium
AATGTTTACAGTACAAGTCCGCGATCACATTATGATTGCACATTCATTTAAAGATCCTTTTTTCGGTCCTGCACAAAAGATGCATGGTGCCACTTATGTTATTGACGTAACTTTCGCTACGCCTGAGTTGAACAAACACAAAGTGGTTATCGACATAGGGAAAGCGCATGAAATTATAAAAGAAGTTTTAGTCCCTATCAATTATCAAAACCTTGATGAACATCCTGACATGCTCGGCGATTTAACCACAACGGAGTATCTCGCAAAATATATTCACGACAAGGTGAAAGCCAAATCTGCTGACTTTTTCCATGGAAAAATAAAAGTTGTTTTAGGAGAGTCACACGTTGCGTGGGCAGGATACGAGGGGAAGTAACACAGGCATCCCTGCCTGTGCAGAGCTTATGGTAAAAAACGGAGTAAAGAAATTTTAAATCAAAAGTGATAAGAAGATAAGGTTTACCTTTACGCTATAATTTCACAGGCAAGGATGCCTGTGCTACATTACGGTAAACTTCTCAGCACCGTTTGCCCCAACAATATTTCCAATAAAATAAAAAGCAAACCTGCGAAAGCGAATGGATGAAATTCTTCGCTATTTCGTTTGATGACGGTGACATCGATTTTTGTTTTTTCCATTTGATCGATGCGCGCGTAAATTTGAGAAAGCGCTTCTTCCGAAGTCGCTCGGAAGTAATTACCACCAGTCAGTTTAGCGATTTCGGTGAGTAGCTGTTCGTCAATTTCAACTTTCGTAAAATCAAAATCGAACGAGCCATCTCGACGTTTTCTTACGGGTGTACGAGCCATACCGGTACTTCCTACTCCGATGGTATAGACTTTTACGTCAAACTCTTTTGCGATTTCGGCAGCAGTGAGTGGTTGAATATATCCTGAATTATTAACACCATCCGTTAATAAAATCACCACTTTAGATTCTGAAGGAGTATCTTTAATTCGATTGATGGCACTACTCAAGCCCATTCCGATAGCTGTTCCATCTGCCAAAAAACCACATTGCAAACCAGCCAAAAATTCTTTTACAATCCGATGATCGGTTGTCAACGGACATTGTGTAAACGATTCTCCTGAGAAAACCGCCAAGCCAATTCTATCATGGGGGCGTTTGTCAACGAATTCGGCAGCGACTCGTTTACTTGCTTCGAGTCTATCTGGGTCGAAGTCGCGAGAAAGCATACTACTCGACAAATCCATTACCAAAAAGATATCGAGTCCTTCTGCTTTAATATTTTCGTCTTTCAACGTTTTTTGTGGGCGAGCTAATGCGATTATCAACGCACCCAAAGCCAAAAACCGAAACAAAGGCAACAATAATCGCAACCTACTTCGCCAAGAAACTGTTCCTTCGAAGGTATCTAAACCGGGCATTTTGAGTGTTACCTGCTTTTTGGAAATAGATTTTCTGTACCACCAAAAGAGTACTGGTAACAGCAAAAGCAAGAATAAAAATGGCCAATTAACGAACTGTATATTTTGAAATAAATTCACTTGAAATTTTAAAATGAAAATTCAAACTGCTTCTCTGAACGCAAATTTAAAATAAACGTACTTTTGTTCGTTAAGTATTACTCAAAAAATAAATAATTGACTGGATCTGTTAGAATTGCGGAAGTTTTTGGAATCCCTGTGAAGTTGCATTGGACTTTTTCATTGCTAATACTTTGGGTGGCAGGAACGAGTTGGAACTATGGATTCACGTGGAAAGAAACAGGCATTCAGTTACTTTTTGTAATGACGCTTTTCTTTTGCGTGGTTTTGCATGAGTATGGTCACGCATTGACCGCTCGTAGATTTGGAGTAGTGACGAGAGATATCATTCTTTCGCCTATTGGAGGAATTGCTCGTTTAGAACGATTGCCAGAGAAGCCAATGCAAGAATTTTTGGTTGCCATCGCTGGCCCGCTGGTCAATGTTGCGATTGCAATTTGTCTACTTCCTTATTTTTATTTTTATCCAGTTTCTAATTTTTTCGAAAAGTTAGTCGCTCTCAGAATCTTTGACGACGGATTAGAATTTATACCTGCAATTTTGGTTTTGAATTTAATTTTAGCCGCTTTCAATATGCTTCCTGCTTTTCCGATGGATGGAGGGCGAATTTTACGAGCGCTCCTTTCTTTGAAAATGTCGCGTATCAATGCGACCAAAGTAGCTTCTTATATTGGTCAAGCATTTGCATTTTTGTTTATTCTTTGGGCTTTTCTACCAGAAGAATATTTGCCTTTTGGAATAGAGAATGGAGGAATTACCACTGGCTTTATCGGCATGTTCATTTTCTTCACTGCACGGCAAGAACTCGAAAGTGCAAAAGTCGAACACATTCTCGACAACGCCACTGCTGCAGATATAATGGGAACACAATTTTCTCAACTGTATGAAAAAGAGTCGATGCAAGCCGCTGCAAATTATTTAAAGCAAGGGCCTGATCGCAATTTTTTGGTTTTTGCAGAAGATATGCAAATGGTCGGAACGGTCAATGAAGCATCTATCATCAAAGCAATCAAAACCAATGACTTGGAAACCGAAACGCTGAAGTACACGGAAATAAGTCAAATTCCAGCTGTTTACACTTCCGAAAAATTGAAAACTGTTTACGACAAACTTTATACTTATAAACATACAATTCTCCCGGTTTTGGAAAATGGACAGATTGTGGGCGTGATTGATGACTATATTTTAAATACTTTCCTTTCGGAGAAACGAAAAAATAAAAAACCAGTTTAAGCACCTACCTACATACGATTATAATAAATATTATATTTGCCCACGAAATATAGCATTGGTCTCAAACCAAAAAATTTAAGAATCAATAAATCATGGCTGATTACTCATTCATAGCAAACGCGCATCCTACTTTCATTGAGGATATGTACAACAAATATTCACAGAACCCTGAATCTGTAGAAGAAGGATGGAGAACCTTTTTTAGAGGTTTCGAATATCATAATTATAGCAGTAACGGAAACGGTTCTGCCAACGGAGCAACTTCCGCAAATGGAGCGACTGCTCCGATTGCAGGTCTAAAGAATGAACTCAATGTTCTTTCTATCATAAAAGCCTACCGTAACAGAGGGCATTTACGCTCTACGACCAACCCGATCCGCGATAGAAAGAATAGAAGACCAAACCTTGATTTGTCTGATTTCAACTTAGGAGAAGCAGATATGAATACTGTTTTCCAGGCAGGTGAAGAGATGGGTTTGAAAAATGCGACACTGAAAGATATTATCGAACACTTAGAAAAAGTGTATTGCGGAAACATCGGTTTCGAATATCATCAAATCGAAGATCGCTCAAAACGTCGTTGGCTTCGTGAACGAATTGAGAAAAGAGATATGTCTGGAGGTTTTGGCCTTTCAAAAGAAAAGAAGAAAAGGATATTGGAGAAATTGAACGGTGCAGTGATGTTTGAAAAGTTTCTCCATACAAAATATATTGGTCAGAAGCGCTTCTCTTTGGAGGGCGGCGAAACGACCATTCCTGCATTGGATTCGATTATTAATAAAGGAGGTGAACTTGGGGTGCAAGAAGTCATCATCGGAATGGCGCACCGCGGTCGTTTAAATGTTTTGGCCAATATCATGGACAAAACTTACGAGCATATTTTCAATGAATTTGAAGGAACAGCACTTCCAGACTCAACAGATGGTGATGGTGATGTAAAATATCACTTAGGTTATTCCTCTCAATTGAAAACACCAGGTGGCAAAAAAGTACATTTAAAATTAGCCCCAAATCCATCGCACTTAGAGTCAGTTGACCCGGTGGTAGAAGGATTTGCTCGTGCAAAAGCAGACATACTTTATAAAAGTGATTACGATAAAATTCTTCCAATCCTAATTCATGGTGATGCTGCGGTAGCAGGTCAAGGGGTTGTTTATGAAGTGGTTCAGTTTAGCCAGCTGGAAGGATATTATACTGGAGGAACGCTTCATTATGTTATCAACAATCAAGTTGGGTTTACAACTGATTTTGAAGATGCACGTTCTTCGACTTATTGTACAGCGGCGGCGAGTTTGGTGCAAGCACCCGTTTTCCATATAAATGGAGATGATCCGGAAGCAGTTGTTTTTGCGAGTGAGTTGGCAATGGAATATCGTCAAGAATTCAACAACGATGTATTCATTGATATGGTTTGTTACCGTAAACATGGGCACAATGAAGGAGATGATCCGAAGTTTACACAACCGGAAATGTACAAATACATTTCAAGTCATAAAGACCCGCGAGAAACTTATGCGGCTCAATTGGCAGAGCGTGGTGATTTCGAGAAAAAGATGGTAGAGGATCTTGAAAAATCATTTTGGGCAGACCTTCAAAAACGTTTGGATAACGTTCGGCAAAAACCACTTCCATATCAACATCAAAAGCCAGAAATAGCTTGGAAGAAGTTGAAAAAACAAACAACCGATAAGGATTACGAAGTTTCTCCAGATACGGGTATTGATAAAAAGGTGATTAATAAAGTCATCAAACATTTGATGACGCTTCCGAAAGATTTCACGCCGTTGAGCAAAGTGAACCGTCTTTTGAAAGGTACTCAAAAGTTCATTGATAAAAACCAGATGGATTGGGCAATGGCTGAGTTATTGGCTTATGGTTCTATCCTTTTGGAAGGAAAAGACGTGCGTATCACTGGGCAAGATGTGAAGCGTGGAACGTTCAGTCATAGACACGCCGTTTTCCGTGATTCAGAAAATTATAGCCAACTTAATCGTTTAGCGAACATCGCCAAAAAGCAAGGTAAGTTTAGAATTTTCAACTCACTACTTTCTGAGTATGCGGTTTTAGGTTTTGAATATGGTTATTCGTTAGCGACTCCAGATGCATTAGTACTTTGGGAAGCACAGTTTGGTGATTTCTACAATGGAGCGCAAATAATGGTTGATCAGTACATCATGGCTGCCGAGTCAAAATGGCAACGCATGAGTGGATTGATTATGTTACTTCCGCACGGATACGAAGGGCAGGGGCCAGAGCACTCAAGTGCGCGTATCGAAAGATTCCTTCAAGGATGTGCAGAAAACAATGTAACGGTTGCGAATATCACTTCACCAGCCAATTTGTTCCATGCTTTCCGTCGTCAATTGGAGCGACCATTCCGTAAGCCATTGATTATCATGTCTCCAAAATCAGGACTTCGTCACCCAGAAGTGGTTTCCGAGGCGGCTGATTTTGAAAAAGGAACTCGTTTCCAAGAAGTATTGGACGACCCAGCAGTTGGCGCAAGAGGTGGTAAGAAAATCAAACGATTACTCCTTTGTACTGGAAAAATTTATTTCGATTTATTAGCTAAAAAACGTGCGGACAAACGCGACGATGTTGCAATTGTTAGAATCGAACAATTGTTTCCGTTACCGAAAAAACAAATGGCTGCCATTTTCAAAAAATATAAAGGTGCCGAAGTGGTTTGGGTTCAGGAAGAACCTGCAAACATGGGGGCATGGCAATATATTTTGTTCCAGTATGCCGCTTCCGTTCCGATGAAAGTGATTTCGAGAAAGACCAGTGCTTCTCCTGCTACTGGTTTCAAAAAACGCCACGAAGCAGAGCAAAATGCGATTGTGACAAAAGCATTTGCGAAGTAAATTTACTTTCGCGATTGAATGAAAAAAGCCCAAGACTTCAACAGTCTTGGGTTTTTCGTTTTTAGAATATAAATAAAATTGTTCTCATCGCTTTCGTTATCGGCACTTCGGTTACGCTCAGTACGACGCTACGGTTAAACTACGATTAGTTCAATAAAACTAAACCTCCTCCCGACTCTGCTTTTCAAACAAATCAAAATAGTAACCCTTCATCGCAATCAATTCTTCATGCGTTCCTTCCTCTGAAATTTTACCATCGTCGAGCACGATGATTTTATCAAATTCCAAAAGACCATAAATTCGGTGAGTAATAATGATGGCCGTTTTATTAGCCAAAGCCGTATCGAAATAATCTAAAATTTGCTTCTCCGTATTGGTATCCACTGCACTCAAACAGTCATCAAGAATCACAATGTCTGGTTCTTTTATCAAGGCACGAGCAATAGAAACTCGTTGTTTTTGTCCTCCTGAAAGTGTTACGCCACGTTCACCAACCAGTGTTTCGTACTGCATTGGAAGTTCTGCAATGTCTTTGTGAACGGCTGCATATTTGGCGAAAGCTTCGACTTCTTCTTGAGAAGCATCTCTTTTTCCAAACTGAATATTTTTGGCAATCGAATCAGAAAACAAAAAGACATCTTGTGGGACATAGCCCACTCGTTTTCTAAGGTTAGCTAAATCAATTTCGCGAATATCATTTCCATCAATTTCGATACTACCTTCAGTTACATCATACAATCGAACCAATAGATCAGCAACTGTCGTTTTACCTGAACCTGTCCGTCCAACGATGGCTAACTTTTGACCTTTTTTCAAATCAAAAGAAATTCCATCTATCGCCCGAATGCCCGTATCTGGATAATTGAATCCTACATTTTTGAAGCTAATTGCTCCTTCTATTGGGCGATCTTCTGTTGTCGAATTTAGGATAGTCGGTTCCGTTTTTAGAAACTCGTTGATTCTTTTTTGACTTGCTGCTGCTTGCTGAATAATACTTGCTATCCACCCAATTGCCGTCACTGGCCAAGTAAGCATATTTACATAAATTACAAATTCAGCAATATTTCCAGGCGTCAATTCTCCAGTTGTAACTTTCAAACCACCGACATAAACCGTGATGATGGTACTAATCCCAATCAACAAAACCATCAATGGAAAAAAGAGTGCATCAATCTTTGCAAGTTCAAGTGATTTGGTTTTGTACTCATCACTTTCTTTTTGAAAGAATCGACCCATTGGCCCTTCTTGTACATAAGACTTTACTACTCGAATACCAGAATAAACCTCCTGTGAAATACTATTCAGCCGCGCCAATTGCTTCTGAATCGTCGTGCTTTTACTGTGGATAATATTACTCACATAATAAATCGAAATCGATAATATCGGCAGCGGTGCCAAGCTATAAAGTGTCAACTCCACATCGACACTTAACATCGAATAAATGACCATCACAAATAGCGAGGTCAAATTGATACCATACAAAATCGCTGGACCGAGGTACATTCTAACTTTATTGACATCCTCAGTGATTCGAGCCATCAAGTCACCCGTATTATTTCTTTTATAAAAGGCGATATCGAGATTTTCATAATGATTAAAAATCTCTTTTCGTAAATCATACTCAATCAATCTCGAAACCACAATAATCGTCTGCCGCATGAAGTACATGAAAACGCCCATCAGCAATGCCAAGCCCAAAACCATTAAACCGAATTGCATTAAAGCAGTACCAAGTTCCGCGTATTCCGCATCGGAGATTGCCTCTTCCCCCGTGCTTTTCATGGTTTCTAATTTCCCCATCACAAAATCCAACGCATCTCTAATCACCTGCGGTTGCCATGCTCGAAAGTAATTCGAAGCAGACACAAATAAGATTCCCGCAAAGAGCCGGCCTTTATATTTGAGTAAATACTTATTGAGGTAAAAAAGGTCTTTCACTAAGAAATGAGTAAATGTGAGAATGATGAAATGAGTAAATTAGCACTACTCAACGGAAACCGATAGATTGATTTTAAGTTGGCAAAAGTAAGATTTTTTAATTCTTAAACCCCCTTACCTCTATTTTTACTAAATCTAAATAAAATATTACGTTTCCTTTACAAAACCGAGAATTTGATTAATCTGTTAATACTTTTAGCTTTGCAAGGCTCGAAACTGAGCAGGCTCAAAATTGAGCAAACTTTAAAACTTTCTTAAAACATGAGTTGGGTATCAAATTTTCTGACATCCTCAATCGGTAAAAAACTCATTATGAGTTTGACTGGTATTTTCCTGATTCTTTTCATTACGGTACATTTGGTTGGTAACTTACAGTTATTGATTCCAGATGGCGGGGCAACTTTCAACCTCTATGCAAAGATGATGACCTCCAATCCAGTGATTCAAGTCATTGCAATTGGTAACTACTTTTTTATCCTGGTACATGCCATTCAGGGAATTTTACTGTGGAGAAAAAATAGTGCAGCAAGAGGTTCGAAATACGCTGTAAAAAAGGTAAACGCTAAAAGCACAAGTGGTTTTGCTTCCAGTAATATGGGTTGGTTAGGAACTGTAATTTTAATTTTCATCCTTATTCACTTGTATCAATTTTGGTTACAAATGAAATTGGACGCGGTACCTTACGTAACGCTCGAAGGAGAACAGGTAAAAAACCTATACATCACAGTAAGTGAAGCATTCATGAATCCGCTTTACTCTATTTTCTATATCGTTTGTATGGTGGTTCTTGCTGTTCACTTATGGCATGGATTCCAGTCTTCTTTCCAGACTTTAGGTCTGAATCATAAAAAATATACTCCTTTCATTCAAGGACTTGGAAAAGTTTATGCCGTGGTTGTTCCATTGGGATTTGCTATCATTCCATTGTACTTTTTGTTAGGAATGCATTTATAAAAAATAAAGTTTTGAGATGTTCGGCAATCCGAATCTCGTAACTCGATTAACTCGAAATTATGGCTCTTAATAACAATGTTCCAGAAGGTCCTTTAGCAGAAAAATGGACGAAATATAAATCATCCATGCCGCTCGTGGCACCGCACAACAAACGATTGTTGGATGTGATTGTAGTCGGTACTGGTTTGGCTGGTGCATCTGCTGCTGCGACTTTTGCAGAATTAGGATATAATGTCAAAGCATTTTGCTTTCACGATAGTCCTCGACGTGCACACTCGATTGCTGCACAAGGAGGAATCAATGCCGCGAAGAATTACCAAAATGATGGTGACTCCGTTTGGCGACTTTTCTATGATACGATAAAAGGTGGTGATTACCGCTCACGTGAATCAAACGTTCACCGTTTGGCAGAAGTGAGTGCGAGTATCATTGACCAATGTGTTGCGCAAGGCGTTCCTTTCGCTCGTGAGTATGGTGGAACTTTAGCCAACCGTTCATTTGGTGGAGTACAAGTGAGTCGTACTTTCTACGCAAGAGGTCAGACCGGACAACAATTATTGTTGGGAGCTTACTCTGCGCTTTCGCGCCAAATTTCTACTGGTAAAGTAAAAATGTATAACCGCCACGAAATGTTAGACGTCGTAAAAATCGACGGAAAAGCACGGGGCATCATCACTCGTAATTTAAAAACGGGTGAATTGGAAAGACACGCAGGGCATGCTGTTGTGTTGGCAACAGGTGGTTACGGAAACGTTTTCTACCTTTCTACCAATGCGATGGGTTCTAATGTTACTGCTGGATGGAGAGCGGTTCGACGTGGCGCTTTGATGGCGAATCCATGTTATACGCAGATTCACCCAACTTGTATTCCTGTATCGGGTGAGTATCAATCTAAGTTGACTTTGATGTCTGAGAGTTTGAGAAATGATGGTCGTATTTGGGTACCAAAATCTGCTGACGACGCCAAAGCAATTAGAGAAGGAAATAAAACGGCACTTGACCTTTCTGACGACCAACGTGATTATTATTTAGAAAGACGATATCCTGCATTCGGTAACTTGGTGCCACGTGATGTGGCTTCTCGTGCAGCGAAAGTGGCTTGTGATAATGGACAAGGAGTTGCGCCAACTGGGTTGGGGGTATTCCTTGATTTCGCATCAGCGATTCAACGATATGGAAATTCGCAAGTAATTTCTCAGGGTATTAAAAACGCGACACCAGCTCAAATTACAGAACTTGGTGAGGAAGTGATTAAAGAAAAATACGGTAATCTTTTCGCGATGTATGAAAAAATTACTGGTGAAGATCCTTATAAAATGCCGATGAAAATTTATCCAGCTGTTCACTATACAATGGGCGGACTTTGGGTGGATTATAATTTGCAAACCAACATCCCTGGGTTGTTCGCGGCAGGAGAGGCAAACTTCTCTGACCACGGTTCTAATCGCTTGGGTGCATCTGCATTGATGCAAGGTTTGGCAGATGGGTACTTCGTATTGCCATACACTATCGGAACTTTCTTGGCGAATGAAATTCGTACTGGAAAAATCTCTACCGATACGCCTGAATTTGCGGAAGCTGAAAAATCGACTCGCGCACGATTGGAGAAATTAATCAACATTAAAGGAAATCAATCCGTGGAAAGTTTTCACCGAAGATTGGGTAAATACATGTGGGATTACTGCGGCATGTCTCGTAATGCAGAGGGTCTCGAAAAAGGTAGAAAATTGATTGCCGAATTGAGAGAAGAATTCTGGAGAGATGTTTTCGTTCCAGGTACAGCGGATGAATTCAACCCTGAATTAGAAAAAGCAGCACGTGTTGCCGACTTCTTAGAATTGGGTGAATTATTCGCAGTAGATGCAAGAGATCGTAACGAAAGTTGCGGTGGCCACTTCCGCGAAGAATCAGTTACGGAAGATGGTGAAGCAAAACGTAATGATGCAGAATACACTTACTCATCTGCATGGGAATGGCAAGATTTATCAAATGACCCAATCCTTCACAAAGAGGAATTGAAGTTTGATAATGTGGAATTGAAGACGAGAAGTTATAAATAATAATGTGGCGCGGAGTGGTACTCCGCTTTTGAAGATATTAAAGTCGAATCGCGAAAGTGGTTCGACTTTTTTTTGTTAGGCGAGCATTCTTCGAGCTTTTCTAAGTCTTTCAGCAAAATCACTTTCGATAATCGTGCTATTTTCATCCTTTTTTAAGTAATCAACTATCTCTTGGTTTAAATCTTCAAAATGGACATTAGATTGAAGTAAAAGGTTCAACAACTTCTTATACAGTTTCTTCTTTTTTACCTCACTTTGCTTTATTACTGATATAAATACTGGATCATTCGTTACAGTGATTTTGGAAATCACATCATTTTGGTGTTCTATTTCACCTATAACCCAGTTGATTTGCTTCAAAATTTCATTACCCATTGAATTGGATTTTTATGATTCCCTTTGGATAAACATTTCCAAATTGATCTGGTCTTGAATTTCCGTATAGGTTCTTTTTTGTTTCAAAAAGAATGTTGCACTGAATAAAATGAGGATGCCCAGGATAACTAAACGGCAATATCATCGAATCTATTTCATTGGAATTTCCCCATTTTAAATTCAGTTTATCTATTGCTTCAAAAGAATTTCGATAAACGCGATAGTTTACAAAAGTAATAAAATCAATATCACCGGGCAACTCCTTTTTTGTGGTAAAACTGCCATTTACCAATTGATAAAACTCTTTCCCGACGACCTCAAAAAGCTCTGAAAGGTATTGATGGTACATTTTGAATATCTCCTTCCTTCTATCTTTGCCAGGCAATTCAGTTACAAAATACGCTTTAAAATCAATTAATGAAAGCTCAATAATTTCGTACGGAAAAAGATAACCTTGTTTATCAAATTGAATCATTTCTCATAGTTATTACTTCAAAAATAACAAAAGCC
>CALHBQ010000011.1 GCA_937930815.1 uncultured Saprospiraceae bacterium
TTTTCCAGTTCAATACTTTTCGCGAAAGCGTTAGATGAAACAGTAACTACCTGATCAATATTAATCAATACATCATCATTGGCTGTGGGTACCATATTGTTATCCCAGTTGGTTGCGGTGGACCATAGACCATCGCCTGCACATCCTGTCCAAAGGCCTGCTGTCAAGCCTCTATTACAGGTGCCTGTTCCTTGTATATCAAAAGTATATGGGTTTTCATCTGAATCGTTGTTAGCAATAGAAATATCGCCTTCAAAAAGAGTTCCTACTGAGGCATTGGGTGCGAAAGTGACATGGAAAGTCCTCCTCGCATTTTGTGCCAAAATAACAGGAAAGGCGTTTGAAATACTTCCTAAAGTAAAAACGCCAGCAACGTCTGAGTTGATAGTGATTCCGTTTGCCGGAATGGTTAAGTCACCTGCACCTGTATTTTCTATAGTAAAAGTGTGAGTATCGGATCTGCCGTTTATAATATCGCCAAAATCTGTATCATCTGCTGTGTCTGGTGAGGTGTCGCCATCTACGATTGAGATTGAGTTTCCTTGGACGTCGATTTCGGGTGTAGAAGAAATTGCCTGCTTCAAAACAACACCAGCATGGATAAATGATGCCATTTGATTATTAACAATATTGTAAGTTGATATATGGGAACTAGCGGATGCTATTTTATAACCAGCTTCATCATACCCACCAGAAGGTAAAGCTAAATCGATTAAATCTCCTGCAACTGTTACATTAGAAGCTGCATTTGAAGAAGCATTAAATGAAGTAATCAGAGCATCTCCAGATGTAGCTGAAAGAGTCAAAGATGTTGAACTATTATTCGCTACCCCAGGGTTAGGGTGTTCGTCTGTTTTAGATTCGCTTACTGAATTTGATTGATCTACTCCAGAGAAGGTCATTGCTGTCCATGAATTATGAGAATCTGGACTTAAGTTCGAAAGCGAAATAGTAGCAGTTGCTGCCGCTCCTGTATTTCCAAGTGGGTAAACATAAATAGATCCTTCAACATCCTCAAAAGCACTTCCAGAATTTGTAGCCTGAAATTTACTAATTGAAGGAGTTCCTATATTTGTTCCATTATATTCGATTATTGGGGAATCATCAATGTAAGTACTTAATAAGACCACCAAAACGACATCGTCCGTGTTTGCTGGCACACTCAGATTTAAAGTAGTGGCATTGGCAGCATTATAGTCTTTGAAAACTAAATTAGCATCATAAGACACTTGTGCAAATGCTGCTAAAGACATGAAGAAAAGAAAAAATAGAGTAAAAAAACAATGAAGAATAGATCTCATGAGTAAAGCAATTAAGTGTTTAGAAATAAGGTAAAACAAGGCCTAACCCAAATCATTCAATTATTTTTCGTAACCAATTGATATTAGGCGTTTTGTACATTGATAAAAAACAAATAATCCGGAGTTAAGCCTCAATTACTAATTCAATTCAATCATTAATGTATTGAGCAAATAAAAGGTGACCCTTAAATCCTTATTTTTTGTAAATAAAAAGCCCTGCCGCAAATGCGACAGGGCCTCCTTATGTAATTCAAAAATCTAAATCGCAACTGTTTCTCTATCTTTTTTGTAAGGCTTTGCTTGACATTAGGTTTAGAGCTTGTTTAAGGTGCCATCAATTGGCTCCGAGCGGCAGATTTTATTCTGGAATCACAATCGTCACCACTACTGTTTCGTCGCCTTCAATCATACTATCATCAACCATCGCAACGGTCAAATCAGCAGTCGCTGAACCATCTGCAAAGGTGATAGTACCTGTTCCTGATGCGTAAGAAGTTTGACCACTTAGGCTATAATCTGAATCTTGAGCAGTGCCATCAACTGAAAAATAAACCACTAATGTTCCTACTGTACAAGTCCGAGTAAATTGATAAACAAGATCTGTTGAGCCATTTTCCGTAGCAGTTGATGTTGTAGCTGCTAAAGTGATGGTTGGATCGGTTCCCACCCCTTGGATATCAAAAGTGTAAGGATCTTCGTCTGCATCGTCACTATTTATAGTAACCGTACAAGTCTTCGTCCCTGCGGATTGAGGGTCAAACTCTATTGTAAAAGTTGCTACTCCACCTGCGGCGACGGTACCGTTATTTGTCAAATCTGTTGTAATACTAAAGTCAGTTGGATTGGAAATCGAAAGTGCATCGGCATCAAAGGTCAAATCACCTTGACCGTTGTTCTCTGCACGGAAACTTGCTGTACTCGAAGCTGTACCTGCTGCACATACACTTCCAAAGTCTGTCCCCAACGCAGTACTGATAGTTGTCGAACCATCCGTGATGTCGGCATCGTCTGCATTATTGCGCAGGTCAAGCTCAGGGGCACAAGAAACTGCTGTACAACTTCCTGATACGCCATTTGCTGTTCCATCAATCCAATTGGAAGTGGAGCCGCTTAGTGCAAAACCAGTTAGGGTTCCGTCGTTATTGTTAGCGGTCTTATCATCAAGGGTGGTCGTTCCTGAATTATTAGCACCTACAAAGCCTTGATTGAAATTGTAGTAGGCAACTAATCCAGATTCGGTACCTGCCAATTCACAGTTCATTCCGCCTGTAATTTCCGCCTGGCAAAGGGCACGATCCCAAAGTTTAACCTCATCCATTTCTCCATTGAAGTAAGGATCTGCTGTATATTGAGACCTGCCTAACCACTTATTGGCCAAATCTCCAAGAGTAGCAGGAGTAACTGTCATGTTTGAGTTCTTTCCAGCCTCAACTCCATTAATATATATTGTACCTATATATTTTCCACCTGCATTAGGTCCATCTATCGTTACAGCGACGTGGTGCCATTGACCTAAAATCGGGGCACTTGTAACATCAATTACCTGTTCGCCCCACCAACCATTAGGAGTAATTGCAAATCTTGATTTACCTGTAACACTTGCAACTACAGTATAAAACATATAACCAGTAGTATTACTATTTCCAAAATCCATAACCCTTTGCCAAGGAGTCGAAGTGTTTTGCTTTACCCAAGCCTCAAATGTGAAATTTTCTAAGGATGATGAATATCCACCTGGCAAGGAAACAGAAACATGATCATTACTTCCATCAAAAGAAAGCGCACTTGCCTGAGTTGCCTCTGCCTCTATCGCAAAAGTGTATGGATTTTCATCACTATCATCGTTCGCAATTTCTACGGTCGCTGTTCTTGCACCTGTAGCACTTGGCAAAAAGGTCACATCAAACGTCGTACTTCCTGCTGGTGCAACTGTTGCTCCTGGACTGGATATCACTGAGAAATCTGATGCATTCGTTCCCGAAATGGTTACTCCTGAGATAGTTAAATCACCTTGACCTGTATTTTCAATCGTATAGGTTCGTGTGAAATTGCCATCGAAATCTGTGTGGTCTGTTGTGGAAGGCGTGGTCGTTCCGCTTGCTATTGAAATACTGTTTCCTTTTACATCAATTTCTGGCTCAGGACAAGCAACTGTTGTACAACTTCCTGAAACACCATTTACAGTTCCATCAATCCAATTGGAAGTGGAGCCGCTTAGCGCGAAATTAGTCAGTGTTCCATCATTGTTATTTGCAGTCTGATCATCAAGGGTGGTGGTAGCTGCATTATTGGCACCTACAAAGCCTTGGTTGAAATTGTAGTAGGCTACCAATCCAGTTTCTGTACCTGCCAATTCACAACTCATTCCTCCTGCGATTTCTGCTTCACAAAGCACTCGATCCCAGATTCTAACCTCGTCGATTTCGCCCGGAAAAGCATATGGGAAACCAGGGTTTAGTACTCCATTGTTAATAAGGTGACCTATCGCTAAAACATCTACACTTATAGAAGAAGTTATTGTACCAGTTTGAACCGAAGTCCCATTGATAAATAATTCAACACTATTTCCGTTTTTAGTAACAGCGACATGTGTCCAGACTCCATTACTGACATTTTGAGCTGACGTTACTCCTTGCCATGCACCATTATAGAGACCAAATTCTAATTTATCATTAAAAATTCTAAAATTTGCCGAATGAGGAGAAGGCAAGACAGCTGAGGTCCCGTAAGAAACAAACGTTTCTGGATTACTGGATGATCCTGCTCTTTTAATCCAACTCTCGAATGTGAAGGCGTTGTTATTATAAGCAGGAGGAGAAGAAATTAATACATGATCATCCACACCGTCAAAATCTAATGCCGTCGCTGCTTCTAATCCTTCTCCTTCGATTTCAAACGTATATGGATCTTCGTTTCCGTCATCACTATTGACTGTTACCGTACAAGTTTTGGTTCCAATTGAAGATGGGTCAAATTCTATTGTAAAGGTCTCAACTGCTGCTGCTGCAACGGTTCCACCATCAGTCAAATCTGTTGTGATACTAAAGTCAGTCGTATTCGAAATTGAAAGCGCATCCGCTCCAAAAGTTAAAATACTGGCCCCATTGTTTTCTGCTCTGAATGTCATTGAACTGCTTCCTCCTGCTATTCCTACACCTCCAAAATCAGTTCCTAATGCAGTACTAATCGTGGTAGAACCATCGATAATATCCATATCATCTGCATTGTTGCGGATATCAAGTTCTGGAAGTGAGTTCGCAACTGTAAACGGAGAGAAAGTTGTCACTCCTGTTGCTGTTTGTGTATGGAAAGGATTGGAAAAACTTGAGGCACTACCTGCAAATTGTTCCCAAGCAGAGCCATCCCATCTTGACACAGCGCAACCGCTTCTGTCAAAGGTAGCAGATTCATGAGCAGTTAACCACTGCAAAGTTACATCAGCATTAGG
>CALHBQ010000012.1 GCA_937930815.1 uncultured Saprospiraceae bacterium
CGATATTGGTGCTATTCTAAAAGGATAAGGTTTAGAATACCCAAAATTCAGACGCATTTAAAGCCAAAAATTTGTAATTTCATTCTCGAATTGAGAAAACCTTTTAATTATGAATTTGACAAAGTCAGTAAAAGAGAAGGACGCCCAAATTTCATTGGAAAAACACTTCGAAATTTTTCGTAAAAATATTATTGGAAATGATAGAACTTTTCTTTCGCCTTATGGAGAAAAGAAAATCATTTATGCAGATTGGACGGCCAGTGGGCGTATGTATAAACCTATTGAGGAGTTAATGATGAATGATGTTGCACCAATGGTCGCGAACACTCATACTGAAACTTCAGTGACAGGTTGTACTATGACGCATGCCTATCACAAAGCTCAAAAGATTATCAAAAAACATGTTGGTGCGAGTGATGAAGATGTATTGATTTCAAGTGGTTCTGGGATGACAGGTGTAGTAAATAAATTCCAACGTATTTTAGGAATGCGGGTTTACGAAAAGTACGAGGTCAAAATTTCAGAAAAGACAAAACCAATTGTCTTCGTAACGCATATGGAGCACCATTCCAACCAAACTTCATGGATTGAAACCTTGGCGGATGTAGTAGTAATTGGAGCAAATGAAGAAGGCCTGCCAGACTTAAATCATCTAAAAGAATTATTAGAAAAATATAAAGGAAGAACGACTAAAATAGCGGCAATAACTTCTTGTTCAAATGTAACTGGAGTTTTTACACCGTATCACGAAATTGCAAAAATCATGCATCAGCAAGGTGGTAAATGTTTTGTAGACTTTGCCTGCTCTGGTCCATATATTGATATTGATATGCACCCAGCTGATCCGATGGAAAAATTGGATGCTATTTACTTTTCACCGCATAAGTTTTTAGGTGGTCCAGGGACAACTGGCATTTTAGTTTTCTGTTCGACTTTGTACAAAAACTCAGTTCCTGATAACCCAGGAGGTGGTACAGTTGATTGGACAAATCCATGGGGCGAGCATAAATACGTCGATGAGATTGAGGCCAGAGAGGATGGCGGAACACCTGCTTTTTTGCAAACAATTCGCGTTGCATTATGTATGCAATTGAAAGATAAAATGGGTACAAAAAATATCCATGATCGAGAGCATGAATTATTGGAAACGCTCTGGAATAGAATAGATAAAGTACCGAATGTCCATGTTTTGGCGGATAATATCAGACATCGTTTAGCGGTTATCTCCTTCTATATCAATGATTTACATTATAATTTAGGGGTCAAGTTACTGAATGACCGATTTGGTGTTCAGGTACGTGGAGGTTGCTCTTGTGCTGGAACTTATGGTCATTATCTATTAAATGTTTCACCTGAATACTCAGGGTCAATTACCTGTAAGATTAATGAAGGTGATTTGACTGAAAAACCAGGTTGGATTCGTATGTCATTACACCCAACGACTTCCAATGAAGATTTAGAAGCCATCATCAATGCAGTCGAACAACTTGCCGCTAACCATAAAGATTGGGCAAAGGACTATGATTATAATCCGCTCTCCAACGAGTTTGTTTTTAGAAATAATACCATTGATGAAATGAAATGTGTGGAGGGTTGGTTTAGCTCGGATCTGGTTTAAAATAAATCTTTGAAAATAAAAAAGGGTCGAATACTATAATGTTATTCGACTCTTTTTTTTATGAAAATATTTGAAACGAAACGCTTTTAATCCGCTATACTAATTCCGTTTTTCATGATTTTTATCAAACGCTTTTTGTACAAATTTCCGAGAGCACGTTTAAAAGCTTTTTTGCTCATTTTGAAATGCTTCTTAATATCCTCTGGAGAAGATTTATCATTGAAAGGAATAAAATTACCTTCCTTTTTGAGTTTATCCAAAATCAATTGAGCGTCAGGTTCAACCATTTCGCCAACGAATTTTCGAAGACTGATATCAATCTGTTTTCCTTCTGTTGCTTTTTTAATTCGCTTGACATATGCTTTTCGCGTTTCGCCAAGTTTGATATCTTCAAAAACATCTTGATGGTAGAGTAGACCTAAATACTCATCATTCACTGCTACAGAGAAACCTAAATCTGTTTTTCGCCAAATCTTGATTTCTACTTCTTCGCCTTCTTTGATGTCTAATTCATCATTATCTAAAACTAAATTTAACCGAGTGGTCGCTGCAATTCTATCGCTCACTTCGTCCAAAAAGATAAACACCAAAACATCCTGTCCTTCAATCAATCTTTCTTTTGGCTGTTCTTTGAATGGAATCAATAAATCTTTCTCCAATCCCCAATCGACAAATGCTCCAGTATCTGAAACCTGCTTCACTTTTAAAGTAACGAAATCACCTACCGTTCCCAGTGGCTTCATGGTCGTTGCAATTGGTCGGTCGTAAGAATCTTTGTAAACAAAAACTTCTATTTCGCCACCAATTTCGATATCGTCTGGCACCCATTTCATTGGGATCAAAACATCGTTGCCTTCTTCATCACCGAGGTAATAGCCATGTTCAGCCTCCCTTAAAACTTCTAATGTGTTGTATTCTCCTAATTCCATTTTCTAAACGGTTGACGGTAAAAAGGTAAACGGTACACGGCAGGCAAAATCTCGCCGTGTACCGTCAACCGTTTACCGTTTACCATTTTTTTTTAAAGCATGTCGAGCACGAACTTCGCCTCATCACTCATCATATCTTTCGTCCACATTGGATCAAAAACTACTTGTAAATCTACGTCCGTTACCCCTTCCACCTGAATTGTTTTTTCCTGAACCTCCAATGGCATTGAATCTGCAACTGGACACATAGGTGTCGTCAAAGTCATTTTGATATCGACTTTGCCATTATCATCCACATCGACTGAATAGATCAAACCCAACTCATAGATATTAACCGGAATTTCCGGATCTAATACGGTTTTGATTTGTTCGATGATTGCGTCCTTGATTGCTTCTTTGTCCATACGTAACGCGGAGCGGTGCTCCGAGAATTTTTGAAAAAAATTAAAAAATCGGATTGTTTGATGATTAGTATATAATTTTCTGAAGCATCTTTCGCGGAGCACCGCTCCGCGTTACGAAAACTTCAACGCATACATTTTCATCTGTCGCACCATGCTCAACAATCCATTCGAGCGAGTGGGAGAGAGGTGTTCTTTCAAACCAATTTTATCAATAAAATATAGTTCTTGCTCCGCTATATCTTTTGCTGGTTGATTGGTTAAAATTCGAATTAACAACGAAACAATTCCTTTTGTAATCACCGCATCACTATCTGCAGTAAAATGGATTTTTCCATCTTTCTCCTCAGCATCTAACCAAACCTGACTTTGACAACCTTTGATCAATTTTTCATCTGTTTTTGCAGAAGGATCAATCATTGGCAACTTTTTTCCTAAATAGATGATGTGTTCATATCGATCCATCCAATCATCAAAGAAGGAAAATTCGTCTATAATCTCGTCTTGTAATTCGTTTATTGTCATTTCTGTTCCGCGGGTTGTTGTTCCCGAATTTCGTAATGCGGAGCGTTGCTCCGCAAATTTTTGAAAAAAATTAAAAACATGTTGATATTATGCAAAAAGTAACTTTCTGAAGCGTCTTTCGCGGAGCACCGCTCCGCGTTACGTGAGCATTCTTGCAGCACGTTTCACACCAGTAACCAAAACATCAATATCTTCTTTTGTATTATAAACTCCGAAAGAAGCGCGAACAGTTCCCGGAAGTTTCAATAATTCCATCAAAGGTTGGGTGCAATGATGCCCCGTCCTGACTGCAATTCCTAATTTATCTAATATTGCTCCTACATCATACGGATGTGTTCCTTCAATAATAAAAGAAACGACACTCGCTTTATTTTTCGCATTTCCGATGATTTTTAAACCTTCAATTTCGGAAAGTTTTTCGGTGGCGTATTCCAAAAGCTCATGCTCATGTCGAGCAATTCTTTCATGTCCCAATTCCAAAATATAATCTGCTGCAGCTGCCATTCCAATTGCTCCAGCGATATCAGGTGTACCTGCCTCAAATTTAAAAGGCAAAACATTGTAAGTCGTCTTTTCGAAAGAACAAGTTTCTATCATTTCGCCTCCGCCGTGATAGGGTGGTAATTTATTCAACCATTCTTCTTTTCCGTAAAGGAAACCCATTCCAGTTGGGCCATACATCTTGTGAGCGGAGGAAACATAAAAATCTACATCCAAGTCTTGAACATCAATTTTCATATGTGAACATGCTTGTGCTCCATCCACTAAAACTGGAATATTCAAACTTTGCGCAACTCGTGTTATTTCTTTTATCGGATTGATAGTTCCCAATGAATTGGAAACATGCATGATGGAAATGATTTTCGTCTTTTCCGTAATTAAAGTATCAAACGCATCAAAATCTAACTCACCCAAATCATTCAACGGAACTACTTTCAAAATCGCTCCAGATGCCTCACAAGCCATTTGCCAAGGAACAATATTGGAATGATGTTCCATTGCCGAAATCAAAACCTCATCGCCTTCTTTCAAAAATTTTCTACCAAAACAATTGGAGACTAAATTGATTCCTTCCGTTGTTCCTCTCGTAAAAATCACTTCATGGTCATGCTTTGCATTGATGAAGCGTTGCATGGTTCGACGAGATGCTTCAAATAAATCTGTCGCGTCTTGGCTTAATTTATAAACCCCACGGTGAACATTCGAATGTGTCGTTTGGTAATAATCATCCATTGCCTTTAAAACCTGATTCGGTTTTTGGCTACTGGCGCCACTATCCAAAAAGACCAATGGCTTTCCATTCATTTCGGTTGAAAGAATAGGAAAGTCTGCTCTTATCTTTTTGGTATCCAAACTTGCTACTGAAGTTTCCCTCATTTAAATTAATTCATTCGTTTGGAATTAAAGTAAGATTTTACTTTTGGGTGAAATTTTCCACTAACCAAACTAATTATTCTAAAAAACTTTAGAAATCTGATAAAAAACCTTTTTGGATTAGTAGGAATAACAAATAAATCATTCCAATACAAATCAAGAGGGAATAGAATTTTATCAATCATTGCACTCTCATGATCTTCAATTGAAAACCTTTGCCATTCTATATGAATTGGAGATTTAAAATTCAAATTCTCCTCTAAAACTGGCATTGCTTTTTTTACAAGCTCAACATCACTAAATTGATATTTTATTCTATCCTTGTCAAATATTGTAATCAATAAAAACTCATCGTCAAAGTCGATTCTTGGAGAAATTGAGACTAAAGCTATATCTCTAATTTGCAGTTTGAAGCTTTTCGTAATTGCAGAGATTGAAATTTCTCCAGTTTTCCAACTTTCGAAAATTATCTCATTATTAACAATAGAAAAACCCTTTTCCATTGGTCCAATAATTTACGAAGTCATTTTTCCCTCAATCAATCCCATTGCAAAATTCTTCACTGCCTCAACCTCAAAATTATCAATCACCTCACCCAAAAATGCAACTTGCAACATCGTTCTTGCATCCGCTTCTTTGATTCCTCTTGCTTTCAAATAGAAAACAGAATCTTCGTTTAATTGGCCGATAGTTGCACCGTGAGAACAACGCACATCATCCGCATAAATCTCTAATTGTGGCTTCGTATCAATCTGTGCATCTTCGGATAAAACAAGGTTGCCGTTTGTCTGGTACGCATTGATTTTTTGTGCATCCTGACGAACCATTACCTGTCCGTTGAAAACACCTCTTCCTTTATCGTCCATCACACCTTTGTACAATTCATTGCTGTATGCATGAGGGTGAGCGTGGTCTACAAAAGACTGATTATCAACGTGTTCTGTACCGTTAGGAAGGTAAGTTCCGTAAAGATTCGTTGTTGTATTTGAATCCTTTAAGTGTGCTGCAATATTATTACGGGCCACTTTAGAACCTAAATCCAAAACGTATGAACTGTAGTTACTATCTCTCTGCTGATCAGCCGCTGCGTTATTAATAAAATAACCTTGTGGCTGCTCATTTTGAATTTTATAATGATGCAAAGCTGCATTAGCATCTACCTCAAAACGGTTGAAAACATTGGTAAAATAATCACCTGATCCAACACCTCCAAAACTCTCAATCACTGAAGCATTCGCACCTGACTCAACGATTCCAAAAATCTGTGGACAGGAGAAAGTTGACGTAATACCATTCGCCGTCAAATAGATGAAATGCAATGGTTTGTCAACTTGCGCATTTTTAGAAATATGAACAAAAGTTCCTCCGTTTGAGAAAGCGATATTCAATGGCGTAAATGCATTGGTTGCTTTTTCCAATTCATTTCTAAACCAGTTTTTGATTTTCTGGCCATGTGTTGGCGTTTCAATTGCATTGCTCATTTCTTCGACCAAAACACCTGAAGGCAACTTCAACAAATCAGATAAATCTTTTTGTAAAAATCCATTTACAAAAACCAATCGGTAGGCATCCAACTCTGGAATTTCTAACGCAGCCAACATATCGCCAACCACTGGCACCTCTTTTCCTTCCTGATAATCAGGTTTGAGTAGGGGAGCAACCGATGTATATTTCCAATCCTCATCTTGTCTTCCTGGAAAACTTAGGTCTTCAAATTTCTCCATCGCTTCCCGTCTGATTTGATTCAGTGGGTGATTGGATTGACCATTCATTTTTCCAGCACGAGCAGCAAACAATGTTTTATAATGTGCTTTGCGCTCGTCTAATTTATTTTTAACAGCTATTGCCATTTTTTATTTTTTGAACCATTTAAGGCATATAAGAACATATAAGTTTCAAACGCTAAAAGCGTTTTTTTTCTCTACGCCAAAAAAAATATCTTTCTAAAACCATCTAAAAATAAAATGAACAAGTCGCTCGCGCTTAAATGCTCTTTTATGCCTTATATGGTTTAATATAAAAGCTTTTAACCTGCTACCGCAGCTTCCGCCTTAATCCAATCATACCCCTTATCCTCTAACTCTAAAGCCAAAGTCTTATCACCTGATTTCACGATTCTTCCATCAAATAAAACGTGGACATAATCAGGTGTGATATAATTCAACAAACGTTGGTAGTGGGTAACGATGATGAAAGAACGATCTGCCGCTTTCATCTGATTCACTGCATCAGAAACGATACGCAAAGCATCGATATCCAAACCTGAATCTGTTTCATCTAACACTGCCAACTTTGGCTCTAACAAAGCCATTTGAAGCATTTCGTTACGTTTCTTTTCTCCACCAGAGAAACCTTCGTTCAACGCACGTTTGAGGAATGACTCGTCGATGTCCAACATCTTCGCTTTAGCGCGAATCAATTTTAGAATCTCAATTGGAGGCAATTCTTCTTTCCCTTGCGCTTCACGGATTGAAGTGATAGCTGCTTTTAAGAAAGTCGCATTGGTTACACCAGGAATTTCTACTGGGTATTGAAACGCTAAGAAAAGACCTGCCTGCGCACGTTCTTCTACATCCATTTCAATAATATCTTCTCCCATGAATTCAATCGTACCGCCCGTCACCTCGTATTCATCGCGGCCCGCCAATACATTCGCAAGCGTACTTTTACCTGAACCATTTGGGCCCATGATAGCATGTACTTCTCCTGCTTTGATTTCTAAATTAATTCCTTTGAGGATTTGCTTGCCCTCGATTTCTACTGTTAAGTTGCTGATTTTTAGCATATTGTAATTCTCTGTTTTTGTTATATTATTTCTTCTAATTTATTTTTCTGTTTGAACCGATTTTGCCAACATCAATAAAAAAGGCAAACATTTTTCATAATTTAATTCGTAATAATTGACGCCCAAATTGATGTTGTCGTAATAATCAGTTAGATTTTCTTTGTAAAATCTCTCTGATTGAATCTTCCAAGCACGACCATTAATTTTTTGCGATAAAAACCATTTTTCCAAAAGTCTTGCAGCTCTTCCGTTTCCGTCCCAAAAAGGGTGGATGTGGACAAATTTCAAATGAATCAAGGCGGCATGATAAAACAATTCTTCAATTGTCAATTCACTTTTAAGCAGGCTTTCAATATCGGCAAACAACTCACTCATTTTCTCTTCTACAAATTCTGGCTCAATTGCTAAATAAATCAAACCAGAACTTCCGAAAACGCCCATCCTATCATTTCTATAAATGCCTCTCTTTCCTTTTATCAAAAATGTATCGCTTAGAATTTTATGACTTTTCAAAAAGTTCTTTTCAGTGAGCGGGTTGCCTTTCGCAAAACCATACGCCTCTATCAAATCCTCAATCTCTTGTATTTCTTTTGGGTTTTTGAAAGTCTCTTTGGCCAATTGAGAATTCATAAAAGAATTCAAATCAATGGAATTCCCTTCTATATTGGATGAAAAAACCGCCGAAGCTTTTATCCGATAACCTAAATCAACTTTTTTATCAGAAAAATCTACCGCCTCAAATACTTCTTGCAAATCAAACTCAAGTTGACTTTTGAATGCAG
>CALHBQ010000013.1 GCA_937930815.1 uncultured Saprospiraceae bacterium
TTGGCTTCGGCTTCGCTCAGCCAACGCTTTGATGACAATTTGCTTTAAAATTAATAAAAGTTACTGGTTTTACTACTTTTACAAAAAAAATAGAAATATCATGGCTGTAAAAAAAGACGAAACGGCTTCTTTTGTTTTAAGATTCACACAAAAGATATATACGGATAAGGATGGCGAATCCAACGTGCAGTGGCGTGGGAAGGTGAGTCATGTGCAGGGTGGTGATGAAATTCGTTTTTCTGAATTTGAGGAAGTTTCTAATTTCATACAAACGAAATTGGCGGATTTGACGGTGCAGGCAATTGAAGGCAAAACGCCCGAGGAGCAAAAAGGAATCCTTTCAAAGAGTTTCGACCTTTGGAAAAAAATGGCTTTTGAAACGCCCAAAATGGTAATGGATACCATCAAAGACCCAAAGAAGCAGGTTGCTCAGATTCAAAATCAAATCAATCAAGTCAGTGATGCTGTTACTCAAAAAATAGAAGAACGGCTCGGTCAAAAATTGGAAATCGACGAATGGCGCGCTGCGAGTAAAAATGATTATGCAATGATGATGGAACAGATGGCTGCGATGACCAAGGCCATTGAAGGTTTGAATAAGAAGGTGGACAAATTGGGGAAGAAGAAGTAATAGGAATCTTAGATATGCTAATCGCAACTTGTCTCCCTTTGGAGGGAGATGTCAACAGAAAGAGGGTGGAGTTTTTTACGAGTTTCTGCTTTTTTGCTTTTTCCAAATAGGGGATGATTCGCCCCGTTTTTTTATAATGTGTCTAAAAATGAAGAACATTTTAATTGGTGGAATAATAATTTTAATGGGTTGCTCACCTAAGATTAACCAAGAAATCAACTTTGTTCCAAAATATATAAATAAGACGAAGGTTGAAGAAGGAATAAAAGGCACAGGAGTTAGGTTAAATTTATCGAATGAGTATTCAAATGGTAAAGGGTTATTAAAAATTAAAGATAGTTCAAGTAATGAGGGTGAAGAATCAATTTTTACATTAGTTAGATATGAAGTTTATGAAGATGGAGAAATGGAAATTATAAATGAAGTGCCAACAATTGAAGGGTTATATGAGATTAGAGTTTTAATCAAGGATAATAAACAAAAATCAAGTTTCAGGATTGTCAAAAACTGGAAAAATAAAATTGAGTTTATAGCGAAATCCTCTTCTGTTAAAATGAATAAACCATTAAATTCAAGTGGATTAATTTGTATTGAATTGTTCTACAAAGGGCAAGAACTAAATAGTAATCGAATGATTGAACTGAAAAATGAGTTTTATTTACAAATTAATAATTGAAAAAAATCTAACTATTAACCATACTATATTTTGAAATCACCCTCTCAACAATTCACCGACCTGCTCACACATAGAGCAAACGCTAAACTCAAAGTCCAAACTTTGGGAGCGTTTCAGGTTTGGAGAGGAGAAGAGGTGGTTTCAGCCAAAGAGTGGGGACGTGATAAGACGCTGCAACTGTTTCAGTTTTTTGTAACAGCGCGTCATCGTCGTGGTTTGCACAAAGAACAAATCGTTGATAGAATTTGGGAAGACATCGCTGGAAAATCAATTGACCAAACTTTCAAAGTCGCTTTGCATGGCGTCAACAAAGCATTGGAACCTAATAGAAAAGGTCGCTCGGAAGCGAAATTCGTTCTACGTCAAGGACTAACTTATCAACTCGATACTTCTGAGGTTTGGGTGGATGTGCAGGCTGTTGAGGACTTTATTGAGATTGGAAATCTGTCCATTGCTGATGACAAAATTTTAGCACAAAAATCCTATCGAGAAGCCGTCAATTTATATGCAGGAATTTATTTGCCTGAGCGTTTGTACGAAGATTGGTCTTCTGAGCAACGTGAGCATATTCAGGTTTTGATATTGGGTGCTATCGTCGCGTTGGGAGAATTATTGATTGAGGAAAATCCGATGGAAAGTATTCGGCTTTCGCAAAAAGCATTGATAATTGATAAGGCATGGGAAGATGCTTATCGCGTTCAAATGGCCGCCTACCTTAGTAAGGGCAATCGCCCAATGGCCATTAAAACTTATAAGAAGTGTGTTGCTGTTTTGGAGGAGGAATTTGGTATTGAACCGTTGCCGGAGACGCAGGAGTTGTTTGCGGAGATTAAATTAAAATGAAAATTAGAAATTAAAACCCGCCTGACAGGTATCGGGCAGGTTAAAAGGGGAGCTTTTGTCTGGCTTCATATTTAAGATGAATTAAGTTGGTTTAGGCGTTCTTTCTACTCAAGTTGGGTCTCTCCAATGCGTACTTCGAGCGCAGCCGAGAAGCACAAAAGTGGAAAACAGATCTCTGTTTTTGTGCTTCTCGGCTTCGCTCGAAGTACGCATCTTTGATTAGGTTAGTCATTGATAATCAATGAGTTATGAAATTTTTTCGGACAGCTTTTTTCATTTTCATTTCTAATTTTGATTTTCATTTCCAAACTGTAACTCATCTGTAACTTGCCCATTTTATCTTTGTGCCATCATTTAAAATAAAATACTAAATATTAATTTTTATACCATGGCTACAACTACCAAGAACGAAGTAAAAAAGACCGTTAAGAAATTGAATAAACAAGCAATTAAACTTTCTGAAGGTTTAGTTGAAGAAGGTTTGGCGACTGGAGAACAGTGGCAAACGATTCTTGCGAAAGCGATAAAGAATGGCACTATCCTTATGGATAAGCAACAAGATATTATGTTCGATACTTTGGAAGAAGTAAAAGAACAAGTATTGAAAGGTAATTTCAGATTTAGAAAACTTTTCAATTTTAATTTTTCTGTTCAAAAGGAAGCAAAGAAAGTTTTCAAAAAGGTAAGAACAGCAGCAGAAGCAATTCCTGCAGTTGACCGAATTGAAAAAATTGCTGAGAATTTAGCAGACGTAGCCACGGAGAAGGCAAATGAAGCAATCCAATTAGTAGATAAGACTTTCAACAAAAAAGTTGTAAAGAAATCTACTCCCAAAAAAGTAGCAAAGGTAGTAGCTAAAAAGGCTACTGCTAAAGCTGCTACTTCAAAAGCAAAAGCGAAGAAAGTTGCTAAAAAAGTAGTTGCCAAAGCGGATGCTAAAAAAGCTTCTGCGAAAAAAACTGCTAAGAAAGTAGTTGCTAAAGCTGCACCTAAAAAAGTGGTTGCTAAAAAAATCACCAAAAAAGTAGTTGCAAAAAAAGCAACTTCTAAAAAAGTTAGCTTGACTTTAGTTGAAGGTATCGGACCAAAAATCGAAGGTCTTTTGAACACTGCTGGAATCAAAACATTTGAGCAATTATCAAAAGCAAAAGTATCTGAATTGAAAGCAATTTTAACTGCTGCTGGTTCACGTTACCAAATGCATGACCCAAGTACATGGGCTGCTCAAGCAAAGTTGGCTGCTCAAGGTAAAATGACTGTTTTGAAAGCTTACCAAGCTGATTT
>CALHBQ010000014.1 GCA_937930815.1 uncultured Saprospiraceae bacterium
TTAATCAGATAATAAACAGTAGCTATTTTTGTTAAAATAGGTCTATTCAAAAGACTTAATCACTTCGAATTCATTACCATATAAAACATAAACAATGAAGAAATTTTTGACTTCACTTTCATTTTTAATTTTCTGTTTTGCACTTTCTGCCCAAAGTACCGCAAAGAAAAATTTTGATTTTGCTGCCCCAGATGCATCATTTGTAAAGAACGATGCTGGCGACGGTTACCGAAGTCAAGAACTCAAATCTTCTATCCAATTGAACGTTTTTCCTATTTCTTATGAAACGATTATCAAAGATGTAGATAACAACGTAAAAGATAATATGGAAGTAGTTTCATCTGAGCCAAAATCAATTGGCACACACAAAGGCTATCTTCAAAAGGTGCATTTGGGAGGAAAAGATGGTTTCGTTGGTCTTTCTTTTTTCTTACCAACAGAAGACGGAACAATTGTAATGCACGGTTCTTATCCACAGGAAGAAGATGCTGCTTTGTATGAAAAATACTTGAAAGCGTTTGAATCTTTGGCTACGAAGTAATTGAAAAAAATTGTTTGATTGCTAAATTGTTTGATTGTTTTTGTCGATTTTGACTGACCATCAAACAATTTAGCAATCATCAACATCAAACTAAACTAAACTAAACTAAATCACTACCTCCCAAAAGAATACCCAATAGAAAGATTCATAAATAAATTGAGCGGATAAGGTTTGTGTGTAATTGGTTCTTGGTCGCCATTCACGTAAGTAAAATCTTTCTCTAAAGTACTTGAGACATTTGCCCAATAACGAATCGAAGGTTCGATTACAATTCCTTTCAAGGCACCTTTCTTTTTGCCGAAAGGCCGAATCTGAGTGTATAGCCCACCGCCCAAATCGAAGTTGTGATATTCAATTTCCAATTCCTCTGTGAGCTGTGCTTCGTATTTATGAACTTTTGCTTCCAACCTAAAATCTACTCCTATGATTCTATTCGCAAACAATCTCGGTCCAACTCCAGCGCCTGTCGAAAACGGACTTTTCAAACTGATTAATTCTTCTTTGTAAGGTGCTTTTAAAGCAGGGCCTTGATAGTGCAGATTCGTACCGTGGGAATATTCGAACACCCAGCAATTAGTCGTATAATTTGCTGCGATATTAAACCCATCTAAAAGTAGTGGTTGGCTTACGCCTAAAACAATCGATAACTGATTGCTATTAGGTAATTGGTTCTTTTGAGCCGAAGTGTTAGCGATAAATGTAAAAGCGATAAGGATAATTAAAATTGAATTTTTCATTGTACTATTTTTTTAAAGTTTTTTAATTATTTAAAATGATAGTACAAAGATGAGGGCATGCAAACCCTCTTTTCATTCACATATGTGAATAAATGAAAAGTAGGTAAAATAGATTTCAACCTATGTTTACTAAACTTTAAAAGTTTAGTAAACATCTCTCCTTTTACTTTTTTGCTCTGATACGACTCAATGATTGTGGCTTAATTCCTAAATAAGAGGCGAGATAATATTGAGGAACTTTGGTAAGTAATTCAGGTTTTTCGGCAACTAACTTTTTGTAACGTTGTTCGGCAGAAAGATTTGCAAGTTCATTAGCACGTTCAGCGGATTGCACAAAATATTGCTCAGAGAGCTTCACTCGTAATTGATTAATCTGAGGAAACTCTTTTGTAATTTGTTCTAATTTTTCGCCACTTATCCATTTGATTTTAGTGGTTTCAAGTGCTCGAATATTCATGTCCGTGGGAATGCCTCCAATCATACTTTTGATATGGGTCACCCAATCTTTTTCAAATCCAAAATCACATACCTTCTCCTCTCCATCCAAATTCATAAAGTAGAGCATAGCTCCATTTTCTACAAAACCGATTTTATTGCAGTACTCGCCTTCCTTCAAAAAATAGGCTCCTTTTTCTAAAGTTATCTCCTTAAAAGAAGATGCAATTTTCTCGGTAATATCTAATGAAAAAGAAAATTCATTTTTCAAATATTCAACAAGTGTGGTCATAGATTATTCAATTTTTAAAACTCTTCCAAAAACTCAATTTGCGCCAAGTTCTTTTTAGAAACGCGCTCATACAATTCGTAAATCAAGCCATCTTTCAAACCGACTTTTGGAACCATAATTTGGTCGCTTCCTGCAGCTTGCAAAACATTGATATAAATCTCCGATGCAGGAATAATGACGTCTGCCCTATCTGCATTCATTTTCAAAATTGAGATTCTATCTGCTAACGAAAACTCTTTTGCGTAAGCGCGTAATGCTTTCAATTCAGCCAGAGAGATACTTGTATCGGTTGCTTTTCTGGCGAGTTTGAAAAGTTTATTGATGTTACCACCTGTCCCAATTCCAGTTATACTTTTTGATTTTGAAAGGCCTGCACTATTTATCCATTCTTTCATTTTTCTAAACATATCAGTACGTTCCTTTCCAGCTAATTTACGAACAGAGCCGATGCGAAACGATTGAGCTTTTTTCAATTCTTTTCCTACAAAAATATTCAATTCCGTACTTCCGCCTCCCACATCAATATGGACATATTGTTTATCATCCAAAAAAGGGATAATCGCTTTATTAAGAATATTGGCCTCTTTATCACCTGAGATGATATCGATTTTCAAACCGACCATATCCATAATGTATTCCTGAATTTCTTTACCGTTTTCGGCCTCTCGCATGGCGGAGGTTGCCACGGCGCTGTATGCTTCCACCTCATATAAGTCAATGAGCAATTTGAAGGTGCGCATCAGTTTTTCAAATTTTGCACGAGCGTTATTTCCAATCTTTCCTTTTTTAAAAACATCACGCCCTAACCGAAGTGGAAACCGCAAAAATTCCAGCTTTTTAAAAGTGACTAAATTTTCATCTTCAAAAACTTTGACCACCTGTAATCGGATGGCGTTGGTACCTATGTCTATCGCTGCTAATCTCATATATTCTTTTTCGTAAAAGTTGAACTTAAAGTTCCAAAATCATAGGCGAATGATCACTCAACTTCTCCTCTCGAGCTTTATGAATGTAATCACAATTTTTCACCACTGGCAATAAATCATCGCTCACATAAACATGGTCATACCGAAAACCATTGCCCTGATGACTAAACCAAGAGTAAGATTCCACTTCGCCATGTACATGGCGAAAAGCATCTTTCATCCCTGCTTTTTCTAAACTGGACAATTCAGAAGTGTACCAAAAACTATCTCCCTTTTGGTCAATGAAATTTTTGCCTGTATTAAAGTCACCCATGATGAGCGCGGGTGTCTGTTTTTCTATTTCTTTTTGTAAAACAGGAAATAGTTTATGCTTCTTTTTATGTGGTAAATACACGCCGTATAATTGAAAAGCATCGAAGTCAGCAGCAATTACCGAGTGTCCAAATTCTTTTTCATGACTATTAAATAATCTCGAATTACATGGCAATCGACTCGCAATCAGAACGGAATTGGTATCTGATTCAGAAAGCGAAACGAATTGAAACTGATATTTCATTTCCAATAACTTCTGTCGCAAAAATGCCCCCGAAGCATTGTTCCGAAACTCAGACAATACTACGATTTGCGCATTCTGCTGCGCGATGAATCGGAGGATTCCTCTGGCGCGAGAGCCGCCACCTGCTTGTATGTTCCAAGAGAGAAATTTGAGCATTTTTTTTTATTGAACCATATAAGGCATATAAGAACATATAAGATTTTCAACGAGCGACTTATATGTCCTTATATGTCTTAAATGGTTTAAATTTTTCTGCTTACGCCGTCTTCTTCTTCGCCTCCTCAATTGATTTCTTCAAGGCATCCATGATGTCCACCACTGGCTTATCATCCTCGCCTTCGTCCATCGTGACAATTTGTTTGCCTTGGACTTTTTGCTCAACCAATTCGAGGAGTGCATCGCGGTATCTATCTTCAAAATCTACTTTATCAAATGACATACTGAGCGAGTCAATTAGCTGCATTGCCAATTTGAGTTGAGCTTTATCTGCTTGTTCTGGTTCTTTAGTATCAGGTACTTTTTCGATAGAACGCAACTCGTAGGGGAAGCGTAATTTATACATTATGAGCGCATTCTTGTGTGGAGTGATTAACACTACATCTTCTCGGTCACGCAATATAATTCGTCCAATTCCAGCCTTGCCTGACTCACGCAACGCACTACAAAAAAGCGCAAAAGGTCCTTTTGCAATTTCTGCTTCTGGACCAACGTAATAAACAGCTTCATAACGAGTTGGGTGCACTTCGTCAATGTCCACAAATGCCTCAATATCAATTGCTTTTGTAGATTTCAATTTTACTGAATTCAGTTCTTCTTTGTTGAAAATCGCATATTGATCTGGCTCGTATTCAAAACCTTTTACGATGTCATCTCGACCTACAGTTTCTTCGCAAGTTTTGCAATATTTTTTGTAGCCAACTGGGCCATTGTCTTTTGAGTGAATTTGCCGAAAGGATACATTGCCCTTCGTCTCCACTGCATTGAATATTTGAATCGGAATTGTTACTAATGAAAATCGGATATGTCCTTTCCAGATTGAGCGCATAGTTTTGATTGTTTGATTCGTATGCGGAACTTCAGTTCCGCCATAATAAATGGTTTCGGGCGGAACTGAAGTTCCGCATACCTGAAATAAAAAAACTGTTCTTTATCGAAGTGTAAAGAACAGTTTTTAGTAGGAAATTAGGAAGTGAGAACTAAATTTTCTCGTCCACCTCCGCTATTAAATCATCGTCTGGTTTTCCAAACCATTTTTCGAGTTGAATTTTGGCTTGCTCTTTTACGTCTTTATTTACGTATGCCGAAATGGTTACCAACGCAAACATCATCACCCCAAAATCATCAGTATAACCAACAAAAGGCGTCAAATCTGGAATCCCATCAATTGGTGAAACGAAATACCCTAATGCGCCTAAAACAATTCCTTTTGCCCATTTAGGCGTGTCTTTTCGCCGAAAGGCATAATATAAAAGTAGCCCGGTGTAAACGGTTTTCATACCTGCTGCTTTTCCGAATTTTTTAATTTTAGCAAAAAAGCCATCTTCCGTAAATTCTTCTTTATATTTTTCTTCCATTGTATTTAGTTAATCAGTTGAACAGTTAATTAGAAATCAGTCCATAATATTCAATTATTAAGACCGAATTAAGTTCAAAGGGTTACCACTTTTAACGAAATAGAAATAAAAAAAACCGCTTTACTAAGAGTCTATATGCTCTCAGCAAAGCGGTTTTTTATTACTCAAAGAAGTGTGTTTTTTCCTAAAGCTTCAACAACTTCTTCGTTACAAAGCCCTCATTATCAGACATTTGTAAGAAGTAAATCCCTTTATTTAAATTAGAAATTTCAACGTTGAAAATATTCTCACCCTGTGTTACTCTTTGTTGAGTTTGAAGTGCTACACGGCCACTCAAATCAAGGATATTGATATTCAAATTTTTGCCAGAAGGACTTTCAATTCGAATTGGTAATTGA
>CALHBQ010000015.1 GCA_937930815.1 uncultured Saprospiraceae bacterium
ATTGAAACACTGCCGGTATTTGAATGATAATCATTGAATAGCAGATACTTCCGGCAATTTAATTAATTAGAAGTTGAGCTTCGATATTCGATATATAATATCCCAAAGATAACAGAAGCCGACTTTGCAAAATATAAAATATGGGCTGTTCTAGTGGCGGCTGTACCTCATGTGGTACAAGTAGCGGAGACGATAAAGCAGGTGGCTGCAATAGCAACGGATGCTCCTCCGGCGGTTGCAACCGATTAAATACCTACGATTGGCTTTCTGCCAATGAAATTCACGATATAGAAAGATTCGATACGGTTGAAGTTAGTTTCAAAAATGGTTCTCGAAAGGACTTTTACTTCAATCCACCTTATACCAATGCAGTTACTGGCGATACCGTTGTGGTTGATACAGGAACTGGTAATGGTTACGATATTGGAAAAGTCTCTCTTTCGGGTGAATTGGTGCGTCTTCAGATGAAAAAGAAGAAAGTCAGTGAAGAACGTACAAAGAATAAAATCATTCGTATTGCCAACGAAAGAGATATGGAGCGCTTATTTGATGTGCGCCATAAAGAAAAAGAAACCATGGTCAAAGCGCGAGTTATTTCTCGCTCACTCGACTTGGCAATGAAAATCGGTGATGTTGAATATCAAGCCGATGGTAAAAAAGCAACTTTCTTTTATACAGCAGATGGACGGGTAGATTTTCGTGAGTTGATTCGTCACTTTGCGAAAGATTTTCGTGTTAAAATCGAAATGCGTCAGATTGGGATTCGCCAAGAGTCTGCTCGTATTGGTGGTTTAGGTTCATGTGGACGGGAGTTATGTTGTTCGACTTGGTTGACTAATTTCAAGTCAGTGAATACGACTGCAGCGCGTTACCAAAACTTAGCAATCAATCAAGCGAAGTTGTCTGGTCAATGTGGACGATTGAAATGTTGTCTCAACTTTGAGTTGGATGCTTATATGGATGCCTTTTCAAAGTTTCCAAAAAGAGCGGATAAACTACGAGCGCAATCAGGAACTGCTACCCTTTTCAAAACGGACATTTTCAAACAAATCATGTATTACATGTTGAAAGTGGAAGGTGGCCGTCGATTGACTTTTGCACTGGACATCGAGAGTGTAAAGAAGATTTTGGAAATGAATAAAAATGGAGAAGCTCCTATTGATTTCACGAGTCTCCAATTTGTTGATGAAACCAAAGCAGATGAAGATGAATTCGATTTTGAGGCAAGCGATTTGACAGGTGTAATTGAATTACCTGCCGAAAAACGCAAAAAGAAAAGCCGCAACAATCGTAACCGAAACAATAACCGCAAAGGCGGAAATAATAGAGGAAACGGCAAAGGTGGAAGCCGACCAAGTAATAAAGCAGGTGCGCGACCACCGAAAAAAGATGGCGGTCAGGGTAAACCAAAGCCGAAACCAAAAACTGGTAAAGCAAAACCACCACAGGCTAAGGGTGGCCCTAAACCACCTCAAGCTAAGTCCAAATCTGGCGGCCCTAAAAAATCGGGTGGCCCACGTAAAGAAGGTGGCGGAGGCAAACCAAATCCAAATAAAAACAGAAATCGGAATAACAACAATAATAAGAATCGGAACAACAATAATTCGAATCCGAAAAAATAGAATACAAGCCCAAAAGGATTTACTTTTGGGCTTTTTTTGAATAATAATTTCTCAAAAGCAGAGAAAAATAAGTCATACGAATTTGAAGTAAAAAGGGGCGTTAGCCCCGATACCGTTTGTAGCAACGTGATTAACATTATGTTTTTAAGCCACGTAGTGGCGTCCCCGTTAATTCAAATTTGACGGTACCAGGGCTAACGCCCCTCAAATATTATGTTTACATCTTTTCTACAAACAGAGCCGCCACTACGTGGCTATTTCCTCCGAAGGCTGATGACTCCATATTTCTCTCCTCTAAATAATACAAAATGCAATACGACGTAACAGTAATTGGCTCTGGCCCAGGTGGATATGTAGCAGCAATCAGATGCGCTCAATTAGGATTAAAAACTGCTATCATTGAAAGATACAGTACATTGGGTGGTACCTGTTTGAATGTAGGATGCATCCCTTCTAAGGCGCTTTTGGATTCATCTGAACATTATCACAATGCTGTTCATAAATTTGATATACACGGTATCGACATCAAAGGTGGCGTAAAGTTAAATATGCCACAGATGATCAAAAGGAAATCAGAGGTTGTAGAACAAACTTCAGGCGGCATCAACTTTTTAATGAAAAAGAATAAAATTGATGTTCACCACGGTCACGGTAGTTTTAAAGATAAAAACACCATTACCATCACAAAAGAAGACGGGAAGACCGAAGAAATCACTACTGATAAAGTGATTATCGCTACTGGTTCAAAACCTATCACGCCACCTTCTTTCAATTATGATAAAAAGAGAGTCATCACCTCAACAGAGGCATTGAACATTGATAAATTACCAAAACGAATGGTGGTCATCGGTGCAGGAGTTATTGGTTTGGAGTTAGGTTCTGTTTTCGCTCGATTGGGAACAGAAGTAGAGGTCGTCGAGTACGCAGACCGATGTATCGCTTCAATGGATAAAGATTGTGGAAAAGAATTAATGCGTTCGTTGAAAAAATTAGGTATGAAATTCCATTTAAAGCACATGGTTACCGACGTGAAGGGAACTGCAAAAGGTGTGACGGTTGGCGTTCAAAAAAGAGATAGTGAAGATACTTTTCAATTGAAAGCAGATTATTGTTTGGTTGCGATTGGCCGAAGGGCATATACTGACAATTTAGGTTTAGAAAATGTCGGTATTGGAAAAGATGATAAAGGTAGAATCGATGTCAATGGACATTTAGAAACCAGTGTACCTGGTATTTATGCGATTGGAGATGTGGTCAAAGGTGCGATGTTAGCACATAAAGCAGAAGAGGAAGGAACTTTGGTTGCAGAACAGATCGTCGGTCAAAAACCACATATTGATTACAACTTGATTCCTGGAGTTGTTTATACTTGGCCAGAAGTTGCTGCTGTCGGTAAAACAGAACAACAACTAAAAGATGCAGGTATCGCTTACAAATCAGGTAAATTCCCATATAAAGCATTGGGAAGAGCAAGAGCAAGTACCGATATCGAAGGTTTTGTAAAAGTACTTTCGGATGCTATAACCGATGAAATTTTAGGTGTACACATGGTTGGCGCACGTGCAGCAGATATGATTGCAGAAGCGGTGG
Source organism: uncultured Saprospiraceae bacterium (assembly GCA_937930815.1). GTDB lineage: Bacteria > Bacteroidota > Bacteroidia > Chitinophagales > Saprospiraceae > JAGQWW01. The sequence goes on from CALHBQ010000015.1 coordinate 3,213, forward strand.
CTTTAATGGAATTCAGAGCATCTGCCGAGGATGCGGCTCGTATGAGTCATGCGCATCCTACTTTTACTGAGGCATTCAGAGAAGCTTGTTTAGGAGCGACTGGAGATCGGATGATTCACGTTTAATCAAACCGTTGAAAGTCTTCGATTTTACGCATAAAAAAAATGCTACTCAACATGAGTAGCATTTTTTTTATGCGTTGATTTGGAAGTCGAACTTTCAACCTAAAACATTCAACGCTGAACCTTAGTTGAATCGAATCTCATCTTTATTCGCATCAAAAAACTTGTATTGATTCAAGTGGTAATTATTCTCTTCTCCGATTTTTATCCATTTATAATATTTTCGAAACCAACGCATCTGAATACTTGGCCATCCTTTTTTCAAATATGCAGCAGCATATGGATGCGTTTTCAAGTTAATCTTAGAATTAGGACGTGATTGCAAAATGAATTGTAAATCACGCTCAATATTTTCCATCAATAAAATAGAAGCATTGATTTTTCCAGAGCCCGCACAAGTTGGGCATTTTTCGGAAGTGTTGATTTTGACAGCAGGCCTTACTCTTTGACGCGTAATTTGCATCAAACCAAATTTACTCAACGGCAAAATGGTATGTTGCGCACGATCCGTTTTCATGAATTCCTTCATCGCTCTGAGGAGCTCTTTTCGATGTTCATTCACCCGCATATCAATGAAGTCAATGATAATCAAACCACCAATATCACGCAATCTCAATTGACGCGCAATCTCTGCAGCTGATTCCATATTAACGTTCATAATTGCCTGTGCCTGATCTGTACTTGGCATTTTATGACCACTGTTGACATCAACCACATGCATCGCCTCGGTGGATTCAATCACCAAATAAGCACCGCTACTCATGGTAGCCGTTTTTCCAAAGGAAGACTTTATTTGCCGTGTAACACCCATCGCCTCAAAAATCGGTTTACCACCTTTATAGTGGTTTACAATTTTGGTTTGACTTGGTGCGATAGAGCGCATGTAGTCTTTCACATTGTTGTAAAGCTGCTTATCATCAACCGTAATTTTACTAAACTGGTCAGTCAGCAAATCTCTTAAGATACTGGATGTCTTATCTAACTCGCTGAGTAATTTAACTGGCGGTTTTGCATTTTTTAATTGATTAAAAATGCTTTCCCACTTTTCTAAAAGACCGCTTAGTTCCTCGTGAAGTTCAGCAACTTTTCTTCCTTCTGCAGCTGTTCTGGCAATTACACCAAAGTTCTTTGGTTTGATGCTTTCGATCAAAACATTGAGTCGCTTTCTTTCGTCTGGATTGGCTATTTTTTTAGAAACAGCAATCACATCGTTGAAAGGTGTCAATACCATATAACGACCTGGAATTGTGATCTCACAAGTCAATCTTGGTCCTTTGGTAGAAATAGGTTCTTTTAAGATTTGCAGCAAAATCTGCTGTTTCTTATCCAAAACCTGATCAATCTTACCAGTTTTAATAATCTCTGGTTCTATCTTGAAATTATCTAAACGATAATTATTGATAGAGCCACTAACAGCACCGTTAGTGTATTTGTTAAGTGAGCGCAACTTTGGCCCAAGGTCGGTATAATGCAGAAATGCATCTTTTTTGTGCCCAATGTCCACAAACGCAGCATTGAGCCCCGGCATCAATTTCTTGACTCTTCCGAGAAAAATATCGCCTACTGAAAATTTTTCATTCGTTTTCTGGTAGTGTAGTTCTGCCAACTTACCTTTTTCAAGGAGGGCAATCTCAACTTCTGTAGGCGTGGAATTAATAACTAGTTCTTTTTCCACTGCTTCGATATTTACAAGCCATACCATACAGGCATAGCTCCATGAATGAATCTAAGTGCACAACAAAGAAGTCTCCTTTATTTATAAAATCGAAGAGGAAAAATATCGGAAGTATATATAGATGTGGTTGGGATAAGGTTCAGCACTAATTTAGCTGAAGTTTCTTTTCGATTTGGCCTGGGTTTCTTTATCTTTTCACCTCAAATAACAATCATCACAAGGGGTGCCTCTCTATGGGCTAAAATTTTCCGATTAATTCCTTCTTAGTTAGAATAGTGGGGAAACCAGTTTCATAAAACTGATTTCCCCTGGAGTATTGTTCCTATGTTTTTTCTAAATAGAATAGAAAAAGCACTTAATTATTTCTTCTTCTTATGTCTATTCTTTCTTAGTCTCTTTTTTCTTTTGTGCGTCGCAATTTTATGACGCTTTCTCTTTTTTCCGCAAGGCATACGCGTTTACTTTTTTTAAAATTTAATAAATGAAATTAATTTAATTTGCTACACATATTCTCAAATGTAGCGGCCTTCTCCTCAATTCTCAGTTCTTTATATGTTTTTGCCAAAAGGCAAATGATATCTACATTCTTATTATCAATAGAAAATGCTTGCTCCAATCGTTCTTTCGCTTTTTCAAATTGACCTGTCTTGATGGCCAATCTCCCGAGACTACTCAGTACTAATGGATTTTCTGGATGCTTCTTTGACAAATCAACCAGCATCAATACTCCTTTCATTGGATTGTTAGCTGGTGGGTTCTCAGTATAACATAACGATAGATTGACCCGATTGGTTGTGTTTGACGGATTAATAGATATCGCTGTTTCAAATGCATTGACTGCTCTTTCGGTACAGAAGTCTTTTACCTTCTGTTCTTCAGCACGTTGAATACAAATTGCGTAGGTCGTTCCAGCTATCGACCAAGTTTCTTCTGTTTCGCTCAATGCCGCAACCTCCTCTGCTCGATAACCTGCTATGTCAGCTCGGCCAATTCTATACCACTCTCCCGAAAGCTTTTTCAAAGCAGAAATCTTAGCAAGGGTATCGGTTTTGGCTTCTGCCAATCCTTTCTCAAGTGCTAAAATGAAATTCGCATCTTCTGAACTCAAATTTACTTTGGCTTCTTTTTCAAGTGCACCAATATTTGAACTTTCGGATTTTAATACTCTTTCTTTTTCAATTTCTTTTTGTTTTGGAGGCGTCGTTTCACATCCAAAGTACATGACAAACAAAAGCAACGTAAATGAAATACAAATTATCGTTTGTAATTTTGTCATGAATATTTATTTCCCTATTTATCTTCCTTAGGAAGAGAATTTACATTTTCCTTCACGTGATCTACAAATATCTTTGCAGGTTTGAATGATGGCACATAGTGCTCAGGAATCACAACTGATTTTCCTTGCTTGATATGTCTCCCTACCTTTTTAGCTCTTTTTTTGATAACGTAAGAACCAAATCCTCTGATGTAAACATTCTCACCACTCGAAAGGGTGTCTTTGACTTCAGTGAAGAAACTTTCCAGCGTAACAAGTACATCTACTTTAGGTACACCTGTCTTTTCGGATATTGCAGCTACAAGGTCAGACTTTCTCATTGCTATATAGTTGATTTTGAACGAGTTATGGAAATAATAGTCGCGGTGATTTTAACGGACGGCAAATGTCGCAATTTATTCTTTCAATTGGAAAAAAAAAATGAAATTCTTTGATCTTTTTTGCTCGTTATCAATGAGTTACAGTTGTAATATTGAATAATTTGTTCCGAAAAACTGTCTTTTTTTAGCAATAAATATTTTTTTCAATAAATTGATTTTTTTTGTGCTATTCTACTCCTTTTCCAACAAAAAATGTTCTTTAAGTGTTAATCTATATTAAAAGTAAAATAAGTACTTGTGAACAGGGCAATAATTTTATACCTTTAGGAACAATAATGAAATACCCGATTGATATGATGAGAACCTTACTTTTATTTTCGTTTTTACTAATCTCTCTTGCTGCTTTTGCGAGCAGCGAATTGCCGAATGAGCGATTTTGGGATCCACCAAAGGTTTCTGTCTATCCGAATCCGACATCAGACTTTTTTGGAATCTCTAATTCTACAGAAGTAGCTCAAGTAGCGATTTTTAATTTGGTAGGAAAAGAGATGCGTAGTTTCAAAGCGGAAGAAGGAATAAAATATAACGTAAGTGATTTACCGAATGGCATGTATTTAATACAAATGACCAATCACAAAAAGAAAATAATTAATACCCAAAGACTACATAAGAGGTAACATAATTCATGAGATTACTTACATTTTCGAAAGCCCTCGCAACTTATTTGCGAGGGCTTTCTCTATTTATGGTAAATCTTCAAAAAAGATATACTTTGCTTTTGTTCGAATTCTTCCTTCTTACCAATACCATCCGATCTTCAATTTTAGAAAAAAATTGTTACCCAAAATCACTGTAGCGATTTACTTTTTGCATTTTTAATTTTCAAAAATAGGCTATAAAGTAAAAAGCCTCCCAGAGGAGGCTTTTTGAAAACACTTAATTTGAGATTATAATTTGTCATTTTTTATATATTTGTTGATTATGCAACAATGCTGCCAATAGATATATTATACATTTTTTAATGTCTGGCAAAGACTTTGCATATCCATTGTCTATACCCTATTTACAATATGGCTACAGCCTTCTAACCATGAAAAATATCTTTTTCATTTTAGTATTCTCCTTTCTTTCCTTTTCATTGTTGGCTCAATGTAGTGGGCTACATGCCATTCTTCATTCTACAAAATTAGGAACTCCTATTGTCGGCGAACCAGAAATGGACGCATTTTTCAATGTGACTAAACCTAAATTAGAATCATTTTTTGGTGTAAAAGCAGATGTCTATTTCTTTCAAGAAGAAAATGGACCTAAAATCATGAATCTTTGCTCCTCTCTCGATCCTGATTCATACAATGGTACCATTCGTATTGGTTTGGCGCTTTTGAAAAACGAGCTTTGGGTCGAATCTAATGGCGTTTATATGACGACTGCACTGCTTGCACACGAATATGCACATCTTTTTCAATGCAGCATTAATGGGGCGCTACGAGGCTGGAAGCGAGAATTACAAGGTGATTTTTTAGCTGGTTACTATTTGGGTAGAAAAAGTTACAAATATGAAGAGCAATTAGATATTCAAGAATTTGCGACGGTATTGTTCGAAGGAGATTGGTTTAATCCTTTTCATCATGGCACAGCTGACGAACGTGCTCAAGCATTAATTGATGGGTACCACAATGCAGACTTAAGTTTGGAAGAAGTCTATATTAAAAGTCTTTATGATTTTAATAATTATGAAAGAGTTGATCCAAATAAAAAGGAATTTGAAACATGCGATTTTTGTTATGGGCTAGGGAAAACTGTTCGTCCTTCAGAGTGTACCGTTTGCATGGGTGATGGAGAACGAGCATGTAATATTTGTAATTCTAAAGGTGAGTTTTTTGTTTTTGGTAAAATGCATTCCTGCAAATCTTGTGGAGGGATAGGCCATAAAACATGTCATTTCTGCGCTGGGCATAAACTTCATATCGGTGCCAAACTTTGTCCTAAATGCAATGGAAATGGCAAGGTTGATATTAAAAAGATAAAGAAAACTGATAATCGCCCATAACTATTATCTGCTATTCTCTCACAAGGACACTTTCAAAGAATAGTTCACTGACGGCTTCGAATGTAATACCAAACATACTCCCGTCCAATTCCAGATTTCAAATAAATTTCTCGTTCCATTGCTTCTTTTTTAGATTCAAATGTTTCTTCAAAAGCTACTATCCATGGTCGATAACGACGAGTGTGTCCTTTCCCAAAGTCATTGTGTGACAACAACCTTTTCTTCATATCAGATGTAAATCCAATGTAGATTTTGTCATATTTAATGGAATATAGAACATAAACAGTGTACATAGTATAAAAATACAAAAAGCCCAACAATCAACTGATTGTCAGGCTTTTAAATGTAGCGGAGGTAGGACTTGAACTTTTAACACCCATAATACAGGATTAGTCCACTCTGATAATATAGCAACTTAAAAGCAATGTTTGAATAATTCAGGTATTTTGTATTTTTGGGAATTAATAAACACAAAAACTAACCTCAAAATGGGAACATTCATTGGTATAATGATCGCTATCTGGGCTTTATCTGCAATTTTCGGTAAATCAAAAAAATCTAAAATTGATGCTGAAAAAGAATTTCAGAAATACAAAAATGAAAAGGAGGCAGAAGAAAATTTAAAAAAACAACAGGAACTTGATGAGTTTAAACAGTTTCAAGAATTTAAGAAGCAACAAAAGCGAGCGGATGAACAAAAGATAGTTGAACCCGATTTCGAAGAGTTTAAAAAATTTCAAGAGCAAAATAATATATCAGCAGAGGTAAGGCTTAATGAAATAATAAAAGAAAATCAGAAAACTCAATTACAACCCGCAGAGGATTACAAACAAAAAACTATCGTTTCAGATACAAAGAACAATACTCAACTTTTCTTAAAAATTGCTTTAGGAGTTTTTGCCTTTTTAATCGGCATAGCATTGATTTCATTTATGAAGAATGAAACTAGAAAAAAGGGAAATGAATTAAAAAGGAAAGAAGCTTCTTTTTTAAATAGTAAAATAGCCTTTGTAAAATCAAAAGATTCACTCCATTATCTTGATACCCTTAAAATTGTAATGGAGGAGGCAAGCCTTAAATCTGAAAAGATTTACCAAGAACATATGGAATTTTTTGCATACTACGATAAAGCTACAACGAGCCATCATCATTTAAAACAAGTATTAACTGAACTAACAATTTCTGAATTTAAAAAGCTAAGTAAAAACAATTTTGATGAATTGTTTTTTACTCATAAACTAACCAACAAACTTTTTTTAGATAGACTTTATGAACATAGAGAAAAAAGAACTCAATTTCTTGAAGAAGAGAAAAAGGATAAAAAAATAAAATTAGAAGCAGAAGCATTAGTTAAAAAGAAATCAAGGACTAACGCTATTTCTACTAAAAAATCAAAAACATACAAAACAAAAAGGAGTTCAAGAAAAGTGGAAAGATTATTTAGTGCATGGGATAGTCACCACAGAGGATTAGTCAAATACATTAAAAACACTATGCACGATCCAAGTAGTTTTGAACACAACAAAACTACTTATGAGGACAAAGGTGATCACCTTATAGTTGGTATGAGCTTTAGAGGGAAAAATGGTTTTGGTGGTCTTGTTTTGAAAAAAGTAATTGCAAGATGTGATTACGATGGAGGAGTTGAAAAAATACTGTATTACGAATAACCTATAAATAAACACCGTCTGACTTTTATATATTGTTTCGCAACTCCTTATAAATGTCTTTGATGATAGGTCAGGCGGTTTATATTTTTTCAGAGAACTTACCTGAATTCGCCTATAAAAGCCCCCCATAGCGACCCCTAATAAAAAAAGCCATTCATAATACACTGATTATGAACGGCTTACATTTAATAAAAGTAGCGGAGGTAGGACTTGAACCTACGACCTACGGGTTATGAGCCCGCCGAGCTACCAACTGCTCCACTCCGCGATATGTCTTAAATATCCGAAATTTCGGATACAAATTATCTTTTTGGTAAATATTTCAATACAGTGTAGCGGAGGTAGGACTTAAACCTTCGTCCGCCGCGGCGGATATGAGCCCGCCGAGCTACCAACTGCTCCACTCCGCGATATGTCTTTAAATTATTCGATTTTCGAATAAGATTTATCTTTTTAATATAAAATAGAATGTAAAATTCTATCTTTTTTTAATCCTAACGTTTGAAACGTTTTTCAAACGGAGCGCAAAGATACAAACGAAATATAGATTCCCAAACATCTTTTGCGCTATTTTATTTTAATAAGACAATTTTTTTAGAAATAGTTCGCTGACCCTCGAAAAAAGTTTGGAGGAAGTAGATTCCTGATTCCCAATTTTGAGTAGGGATAATCGTATGATCCCCTTCAATTGATTCGTTATAAATTAATTTTCCAAAACTATTATAAACTATCAAATCTCCTTTTTTGAGATTTTCATTGGAATTTAGAAACTCAACTACAAAATTTTCAGACGATGGATTCGGGTGAACAACGATGCGTTCAAAATCATTTGCACCAAAAGAAACTGAGGAAGGGTCTCCTACAGATTTAGTCGTCAAAGTCATATCATCAAAATTGAATCCATCTCCGTTTGAAAATCTATCCGAAATAAATCTAAATCGAATATAAACTGACGTTGACCCTATGTAATCACTTAAGTCGATTTCTTCTTGCACCCAATCGCTTTGGGCATCCCACAACGGTTCTCCTTCGTCTTGTCGATTTGTACCAGACACCGTGTATAAACCACATACTGGCGTGTAGCTCTGTCCATCTACAGAAGCTAAAATCTGAGCATAATCAAAGCCTTGCTCAATATCCCATTTTGCCCAAAAGTTTAAACGTGCTTTTTCGACAGTTGATAAATCGAATGGCTCGGTCAATTGGAGTAAAGTATTTTCGTTACGACCATAATCGGTATTTGGTGAATCTCCTATCGAAGAAGGTTCAGAATAAAAGTGTTGTTCATCTACACCCCATTCGCCCGTAGTAGCCCAATTGTCAAAGTTGTCTGCGTTATCAATAAAATCAGGAGGATTGTTATTTCCTTCAAAAATTTTGATAATTGTATCTTTCCAAGACACTTCTGAACTACTAACTGTCAGTACAAATTGTAGTTCGGCACCATCCAAAATATCCGTTTTCAAATTATAAGAAATGGAGTCTAATACTTTTTCATCTGCATTTAATTGATAAGACTGGCTGTTTCCTACCGACAGTACTTCAGGGCTAATTCCTTCCAAATTAACTGTCAATGTACCGGCGGTCTGCCCTGCCCGCGTCAATTCATAACTAATAAATTCATCTTGGTTCTTAATTTTCAAATCTGATAATTCTCTAATCCAACCAAATTCATGAGGGATAAATGCACTTACCATGTTTTGCCAAACATTCGCACGACAATTTGGAATTATCTCACTTGGATCTGTCCAAAAATCTGAACCAACCTCTGGTGTCATAGCGTAAACTTCTTCTTCTCCATACATCCAATCATCTGCGTCACCGTTGACCGTGTAACCAACCGTTTCCGAACCTGTACCATCTTTGTAGTTATTTTGCAAAACCATTGCTTCTCCTATATTTCTAAAAGTGGTTGAATCATCGGTCAACATATCAGAAAATCCCCAAGGATAAATCAACAAATTGCCATAAGAATGATAATTCAAGGCCGTGACAAAATCATGTTCTTCACAAAAGAAATTGATAGCTTGTGTCTCTGGCTCAGAGGCAGGTGATGGGCCACGATAGGTTTGACTATCCGTAAAGGGAGATGACCCTGTATCATCAAAACCCCATTCGTAAGCATAGTTTCGATTGAGGTCAACGCCAAATTCTCCGTCTTGATTGTCTCTTCTGTTTTTGCGCCAAAGACCACCACCCTCTGGATTCGTAAATTCGTTGTACAAATATCCATCTGGGTTGAGGCAAGGCACGAAGTACAACTCGGTATTATTGAGCAGATAGGTTACCCATTCTTCTTTTTCATAATTTTCTAAAACATACCACATGAAGAAAATGAGCTGGGTCATACTCATCGGTTCGCGCGCATGATGCAAAGCCGTGTAAAGTATTTCAGGTTCATTCTCATCGACATCCGCATTGTTAGAAAGACGTAGCCAAAGTATCTCATTTTCATCGTGTGTCAAGAAATTACCAATCGGCTTT
>CALHBQ010000016.1 GCA_937930815.1 uncultured Saprospiraceae bacterium
GATAGGCACATTATTTTCTCTAAAAAGTGCAGTCGTCATGTTTAATAGATCAATCGTATTTCCGATTCCTCCTTCGACAATCATGATGACACCTGCATTGGCAATATTGGCCACTTCCGCATTGGAAAGGTCAACAACACTTCCAACTCCTGGGTGACCAGTACCCTCATAAACCACAATGTCATGCGCTCTTTCTAAGCGAGCACAGGCTGACTCTACGCGTTGGCGAAAAGCAAATTCAGTTGGATTTTTCAAAAAAGCAGACGTCGCTCCTGAACCTAAAATCACTGGACTATGCAGCATTTCGTCCAATTCAAAACCCATTACTTTAGAAAAAAGTAGGGCATCTTTATCAACTTTCAAATCACCCAAATCCACAAACTTTTGACCAACTGGTTTGCAATAACCGACATTGATACCCGCTTGCTGCAATGCAGCGGTTAAGCCAAGTGTACAGGTAGTTTTACCAACATGTTGACTTGTAGCTGCTACGTAGATTCTTTTATACATTGATTTGTTGATTTGTTGATTTGTTGACAACTCACTCATTATCAGTAAGTTACAAGTGAAAATGCTTTTCTTGCGAACTCGTTTAGACTGGTTAACTCAATAATCTAATCCAGTCCTTCTTCCAAACCATCAGATTTCAAACGACCTTCAATGGCTCGTATTTTTGAATACGTAAAATCTTGGTTAGACTCAAAACCATGTCCATATATGATTTCTCCAGGACGACGAATGATGACAAATTTATTGGTATAAACTTTACTCAATGCATCATCCCAAATAAGTTCTTCGGTTTCAAGACGTTCTTTTGTTCGGCTTTCCCACACGACGCTATCTCTCACAATCATAATTCCTTTTTGCTCATATCGAGTAGCTCCTTTGGCCGTCAGCCAACTATCAATTTTTCCATTTTTATCAAAAAAGCTAACATGCAAACCATCTGGAAATTCCTCATGCGGATCTTTTCTATCCACGTATCTTTCCAATGTAGGGCTTTGCACTTTTACTTTTATAACTGCCGAATCACTATACAAAATCGTGACGTCTCTTGCTATTTCTTTAGCGGTATCTTCTTCCGAAAAAAGGCGATTGATTTCTGCTATATCATTTTCGCAAGAAAAAAGAAAAGAGGCAACTAACAAGAAAATTAATGAACGCAAAGGCGCAAAGGCGCAAAGCGAATTATACTCTTTGCGCCTTTGCGTCTTTGCGTTCATCTCTAATAAATTATTTCTCATTATCTAAACAAAGTTACATCCCCTTCATAAAGCACCACTACATTATCAACATAAAGCACTTCAAAGAAAAAAGTATAAACGCCGGTATCCATTCCATCTGCGTTGAAAGCGCCGTCCCAACCTTCCGTTTCTACGCCAGCAGGGAAATTTTCGTTTAGAAAAAGCATGTTGCCCCATCGGTCAAAAACGGCCATTCTTTGAATTTCTGTAACTTGTTTTCCACCAAAGCCAGTGAAAAAATCATTGATTCCATCATTGTTTGGAGAGAATGCACTTGGTATGAAAAACGGTCTGACAATTTCTACATTAACCAAAACTGAATCAACAGAAACACAACCTGCATTACTTTGTGCCCTAATTGTGTACGTCGTCGTTCCAGGTGGCAAAATATCAGGATCTAAACAATCAAGACAACTCATACCCTGAATGGAGTCCCATCGAAAAGTATAAGGTGGATTACCATTGATGGTCGCATTCAATGCAGACTCGCAGCCCAATTGAAGATCCTGTGGACTACCTGCATCCACCTCAAATGGCGGAGCTGGATTGATCACTACTTCTACTGAATCACGGCACCCTTTGATGTCTTGCACAAAAGCAGTATAGCTGCCTGGTTCTAATAAATTGAAAGAATTGATTGGATTAAAATCTAAACCATCGGAACTAAATTGATAGTCAGGGCTTCCACCATTTCCATTAATATCGAAGAAACCAGTATTAAAACCAGGACATTGAGGGTCTCCCTGAGCCGTTACATTTATCCCTAAATCGTTGGCGGGATCACAACAAGGTTCTATAAAAATAGAACGAATTTCGGTCTTGGAACAACCCGCATCGGTCGTGATTCTTAAAACAATATTTTTGGTACCAAAAGAATTGTACGTAATATCGTGAGGGCCTTCCAAATCGCTTGTTGCCATATCTGCCCCGTTTCCAAAATTCCATTCGAAGCCAGTAATATTTCCAATACCTGATGTAGAATTATTAATAAAAGTCACATCGTCGATATCACATTGATTGTCTAATTCTGGGTCAATAATAAAATCAATATCAGGGCCAACAAAGGTTCCTGTACCGCCAAAAGTTACCGCAAAACCAGCTTTGGATTGACTAAAATTCAAAATGACGAGTGCATAAGCTTTCCCCGCTTCCATTTGCAAAGGTCGAATGAAGTTATTGTCTCCAGCATCGCAACCTGCATTTTCGTGGTCATCTGTTTCACCAGAGCGCAAACCAGTTGGGCCGTGACAACGAATCCAATCACTGGTCGGAGCATTCTGAATCTCACCAGAAGCCATACACAACAAAGGAAGTTTCCCAGAACAATCATCTACGCCATTTGGCAATTCATAAACCCAAAAATCCAGATCATCCACTGGATTGAGGGGCGTCAATGTAAAAGTCAATGAACCAGCATCTTTACAAATCCATTTATACCAACCCGATTGATCTTCCGAATAACCATCTTCTCTCATTTCGCAAGGTTGTCCATCACTGGTAATTTCGTCTAATACAAATCCACCTGTTTCTAAAAAAGGAACAATAAAAGGCGTTTTATCACAAAGCAAAACCCCAGGTTCACAATCAGAAATCGGATCTGGAACGACATCAAAACTCGTAATACAAAGTTGAAAAGTTTCGCCAACACGTTGGCGAGAAGAAATTCTTATAAAATATATTTCACCAACATTGACTTCTGCATTGATGGTCAAGACATTATTGGAAGCTGCGCCGATTGAGTTTCCACAATCTAATTCCACCAAACTTCCGCAATCGCCACTATAAAGCGCTATTGATTTTTGAATGGCCGTAAAATCACCTCCCGTAAAAATTTCTGTACTCCCTACAAATCGAATACTCACCCCAGGACGAACACCTCTGAAGGCAAACCAGACATCTTCACCTACCGAACCACCCCAACAACTGGCAGCTGCCTGAGAAGAAATTGTCGAACCAGAAAAAGTAAATTCTCCTACTTCAGAACAAAAATCAGCAGCGTCAGGAAGTAAAATAGCTCCATTGCATTCATCGTTGGCAGATTGTCCAAAAATCGTTATGGAAAAAAAACAAAAAACTAATAGTAGCACAAATTGCTTCATAATGAAGTATGTTTTATTTAGAAACGCTAAAATAGGTTGCCATGTTGGTAACACGGCAGTCTCTTAATATTTTTTTGGAGGTTGTATATTAAGAATTACATTTACGCTATAATAATTCAATAATAAATGTTCAATCTACCCAATTTACTCACGCTGTTCAACCTCTTCTGCGGTTGTTGCGCTATCGTTAGCCTCAAAAACGGGTACTATGTAGATGCCGTTGGCTGGCTGATCGCTTCCGGTATCGCCGATTTTTTGGACGGATTGCTCGCTCGTGCCATGGGCATCAGCGGGCCAATGGGTAAAGAACTTGATTCTTTGGCTGATATGGTTTCTTTTGGAGTAGCACCTGGTGTTATTTTTCATGAATTGTTGGTAATGAGTTTTCCAGATGCTCCTGTTTATGGTTTGAATTTATACGCTGCACCCGCATTTATATTGACGTGCTTTGCTTGTCTAAGGTTGGCTAAATTTAATTTAGATACGCGACAATCAGATTCCTTTATGGGACTCAACACGCCGGCGATGACAATTTTCACTATTGGTATTTTACTGGTTTTTCATTGGAATACTTTTGGGATTGGCGTACACATCATTCAACCGACCATTCTATTTTCGCTTATTGCCATTTTAAGTTATTTGCTAATTTCGGAAATACCGATGTTTGCTTTTAAGGTTAAGAATTTGGGTTGGAAAGGGAACGAAATTCGTTTTTCCTTTTTGGCCTTAGCCATTTTACAATTGATATTTTTGAGAGAAGCGGGGCTTTGTACTGCCATCATTACTTATATCCTTTTTTCTGTTTTTGAAAATATGAAAAAGGCTTAAGATTTTTTTGAACCACAAAAGAATCAAAAGATTACAAAAGAGACTTAATTTTTCTTTTGTGCTCCTTTTGTGCCTTTTGTGGTTCAAAACGAAACGCTCTAAACTAACTTTATGCACCTTCGATTCCTACTATTGATTTTCGTATCAATCCTTCTCACTTCCTGCTCCAATAAACTCTACCCAATTTTTGAAGAACACCAGCAACTGAATTATTCCCATGCATGGGAACGAGTGGACAATTACCCTCCCAAAAGAGGACGCAGTGATGACTTATACTTTTTCAATCCAGAAAGAGGATTCGTTATCAACAGCCAAGGCTTATTGCTTTTGACAGAAGATGGTGGCGAAAGTTGGGAAACGAAATTCAAAGTAGAAGATTCATTTTTCAGATGCATCACTTTCAAAGATTCTTTGAATGGCTGGATTGGTACTTTGGGAATGGGCGATGCTTTGCTCTCTTCCAGAGATTCGTTCATCATGTATGGAACAAATGACGGTGGAGAATCATGGGCACCTACCGAAATCGAAGGCACCTACCCTTCTGGCCTTTGTGGTTTACAAACTGTTTCTGATAAAGTAATTGTCGGTTGTGGAATGGTCAGAGGCCCTTCCTTTTTTGTAAAATCTGTGGACGGCGGCGAGACATGGAAATCATATGATTTGAATCATCTGGCTGGTAGTTTGATTGCTCCTTATTTTTATGATGAAAATCATGGAATACTCATCGGAGGCACGACCACTGATAAAATTGAGTGTCGGTCGTTGGTACTCGAAACATTCGATGGCGGTACGACTTGGGATACGATTTATGTTTCTAAACAAAAAGGAGAATACTGTTGGAAAGTCTCTCATCCAAGTGAAAAATTAGGTTTCATTTCTATTCAAAGAAATGTGGAGGATGGTGAATTTTATTGTTTGCAAACCAATGACGGTGGGAAAAATTGGTTCGAAAATATTTATGAAAAAGAATCTTATTACGTGCAAGGCATCGGTTTTATCAACGAAAAATTGGGATGGATGGGCGGCAGCTCGCATCATACAATGGAAACCCGAGACGGCGGCAAAACATGGAAACGCATGAAAGATATCGGCCGTGGTTTCAACAAATTTCAGTTCTTCGGAGACACTTTGGCATACGGAACTGGCTTCGGGGTTTTTAAAATGAAAAGTCAAAAACCACTACCAAATGGATTGGTCAATTCTTACTTTGAAAACGGAAATTTGAAATCAAAAATTACTTTTCAAAACGGTATTAAAACAGGAAAGGCAACTTATTTTCATGAAAATGGAAAAATAAAAAGCAGCGGAAAATTGGTCAAAAACACGCAGCAAGGCACCTGGAAATTTTATAACGAAAATGGTCTTTTTTCTAAAAAAGTAAAATTCAAAAACGGCGTAGCAAAAGTCAATAAAAGCGAATATGAAAAATTCGCAGGCGCATACGATGCTGGCAATGGCACTCGAAATATCACTTTAGAAAATGGTGAATTGTTTTCAAAACATTCACAAGCATCGAATAAACATCACATGATTCCGATTGGAAATAATGAGTTCATTTTTGATGATGATGACCGATTTAAAATCACGTTTATTAAAGATGCTTCTGGAAAAGTAGTGGAGCATATTATGAATAATCGAGGGCGGGAGTCTACGGCGAAGCGGATTGGGGAGTGAGTGCACATAGAGACTTAGTGGAACGCGGATGACGCGGATACACACGGATTGTCGCGGATTTTGGATGGGACACGGATTTGACGGATTGAAAAGGATGAAGACGGATTTTTGAAAAGCGTGAGTTGTCAATCTTCGACTCGTTAAGTTGTCTTCGATCTAATCCTGAAAATCCTATAATTCTG